>NZ_CAXQBM010000021.1:0-24065 GCF_964222115.1 Alteriqipengyuania sp. | reverse complement strand
AGAACCTGGCCACGCTCCACGTCTTCACGGCCGATGCCGCGGATCAGTGCGCCGATGTTGTCGCCGGCTTCACCGCGATCGAGCAGCTTGCGGAACATTTCGACACCGGTGACGGTGGTCTTCTGCGTGTCCTTGATGCCGACGATTTCGACTTCGTCACCAACGTTCACGACGCCGGTTTCAACGCGGCCGGTGACAACCGTACCACGACCCGAGATCGAGAACACGTCTTCGATCGGCATAAGGAACGGCTTGTCGACCGGGCGATCCGGGGTCGGGATGTAGGTGTCGACGGCTTCCATCAGAGCCTTGATCGAGTTTTCCCCGATTTCTTCGTCACGACCTTCGAGAGCGGCCAGAGCCGAACCCTTGATGATCGGAATGTTGTCGCCGTCGAAGTCGTACGAGCTCAGGAGTTCGCGAACTTCGAGTTCGACGAGCTCGAGGATTTCTTCGTCGTCAACCTGGTCGACCTTGTTCAGGTACACGACCAGCGCGGGCACGCCGACCTGACGCGAAAGCAGGATGTGCTCACGGGTCTGCGGCATGGGGCCGTCGGCTGCGTTCACCACCAGGATCGCGCCGTCCATCTGCGCGGCGCCGGTGATCATGTTCTTCACATAGTCGGCGTGGCCGGGGCAGTCGACGTGCGCATAGTGGCGCGCTTCGGTTTCGTATTCGACGTGAGCCGTCGAGATCGTGATCCCGCGCTCGCGCTCTTCCGGCGCCTTGTCGATGTTTGCGAAATCGACAGCGGCACCGCCGTAGGTTTCTGCCATCACCTTGGTGATCGCCGCGGTCAGCGTGGTCTTGCCATGGTCGACGTGACCGATGGTGCCGATGTTGCAGTGCGGCTTGTTACGCTCGAACTTTTCCTTCGCCATTTTCTCTCAATACCTCTGTCTTAAAATGGGGATTTGTGCGGGGAAAAGGCGGAGCCCGCTCAAAACAGGCGCCGCCCCTAGACCTATCGCTCGCCTTAAGCAAGCTTCTCCTTGACTTCGGCCGCCACGTTGGCGGGCACTTCGTCGTAGTGGCTGAACTGCATCGAGTACTGCGCACGCCCCTGCGTGAACGAACGCAACTCGTTGACATAGCCGAACATGTTGGCCAGCGGCACGAAGGCCTCGACAGCCTGCGCGTTGCCGCGCGTGTCGGTGCCCTGGATCTGGCCACGGCGGCTGTTCAGGTCGCCGATGACATCGCCCAGATAGTCTTCCGGGGTTACGACTTCCACCTTCATCACCGGCTCCAGCAGCTTGATGCCTGCCTTGCTGGCGACTTCGCGCATCGCACCGCGACCGCAGATTTCGAAGGCAATCGCGCTCGAGTCGACGTCGTGGTACGCGCCGTCGATCAGGCGGATGGTGAAGTCAATGATCGGGAAGCCGACCAGGTGCCCGCTATCGGCCTGCTCGCGCAGACCTTTCTCAAGCGCCGGGATATATTCGCGCGGAATGTTGCCGCCCTTGATCTCGTCTTCGAAGATGATGCCCTGGCCGCGTTCACCGGGAGTGACGACAACCTTGGCACGGCCGAACTGGCCCGAACCACCCGACTGCTTCTTATGGGTGTAATCGACCTCGACCTCGCGGGCGAGCGATTCGCGGTAGGCCACCTGCGGCGCGCCGACATTGGCCTCCACCTTGAACTCGCGCTTCATGCGGTCGACGAGGATGTCGAGGTGAAGTTCGCCCATGCCCTTGATGATGGTCTGGCCCGATTCGTGGTCGGTGCTGACGCGGAAGCTGGGATCCTCGGCAGCCAGGCGGTTGAGCGCGACGCCCATCTTCTCCTGGTCGGCCTTGGTCTTAGGTTCCACGCTCAGCTCGATCACGGGCTCGGGGAACTCCATCCGCTCGAGGATGATCGGGTGGGCCGGATCGCACAGCGTATCGCCGGTGGTCGTTTCCTTCAGGCCCGCAATCGCGACGATGTCGCCAGCGAAGCCCTCTTCGATGTCTTCCCGGTTGTTCGAGTGCATCAGCAGCATGCGGCCGATCTTTTCCTTCTTCTCCTTCACGGAGTTGAGGACCGAACCCTTGGACAGCTTGCCCGAATAGATGCGGGTGAAGGTGAGCGAGCCGACGAACGGGTCGTTCATGATCTTGAACGCGAGCGCGGCGAAAGGCTCGTCGTCTGACGACTTGCGCGTGGCTTCCTCGTCGCTGTCGGGCAGCACGCCCTTGATGGCGGGCACGTCCAGCGGCGAAGGCATGTAGTCGACCACCGCGTCGAGCAGTGGCTGAACGCCCTTGTTCTTGAAGGCCGAACCGCACAGCACGGGAACGAAGGCGCGCTCCATGGTGCCCTTGCGGATCAGCTTCTTCAGCGTCGCCGCGTCGGGCTCGTTGCCTTCGAGGTAGGCTTCCATCACGTCATCGTCCTGCTCGACGGCAGTCTCGATGAGCTTTTCGCGATATTCGGCGGCCTTGTCCTTCAGGTCATCGGGGATGTCGACGTAATTGAATTCCGCGCCGAGGCCCTCGGATTCCCACACGATCCCGCGATTGTTCACGAGGTCGACAACGCCCTGCAGGTCGCTTTCCGCGCCGATCGGCAGGTAAAGAACCAGCGGCGTCGCGCCGAGACGTTCGACGATCGAGTTCACGCAGTAGTAGAAGTCGGCGCCGGTGCGGTCGAGCTTGTTGACGAAGCACATCCGCGGAACGCCGTACTTGTCGGCCTGGCGCCATACGGTTTCGGACTGTGGCTCAACGCCGGCAACGCCATCGAACACGGCAACCGCACCGTCGAGCACGCGCAGCGAGCGTTCGACTTCGATGGTGAAGTCGACGTGCCCGGGGGTATCGATGAGGTTGATGCGGTGCTTGGGCCCCTGGCCATCCTCGGCCGACCAGAAGGTGGTCGTCGCGGCGGAGGTGATGGTGATCCCGCGCTCCTGCTCCTGCTCCATCCAGTCCATCGTCGCGGCACCATCGTGCACTTCGCCGATCTTGTAGGACTTGCCGGTGTAATAGAGGATACGCTCGGTCGTGGTGGTCTTGCCGGCATCGATGTGCGCCATGATGCCGATATTGCGATAGCGCTCCAGCGGATAGTCGCGGGCCATTGTCAATTCCTCGAAAGGTCAGAGTGAGGGGGTGTCCTTAAAGGCCGCCCCCATATGGGGTTTTATGTGACCGGATAAAGACGCGCCGCCGCACGGGCCGCGCGCCCTGACCCATGTATTACCAGCGGTAGTGGCTGAACGCGCGGTTCGCATCCGCCATGCGGTGCGTATCTTCGCGCTTCTTGACCGCGTTGCCGCGATTGTTCGCCGCATCCATCAGCTCGCCCGAAAGGCGCGCCGCCATGGTCGTTTCGGGACGACCGCGCGCGGCGGAAATCATCCAGCGGATCGCGAGCGCCTGCGCACGTTCCGGGCGGACTTCGACCGGCACCTGGTAGGTGGCACCGCCGACGCGGCGGCTGCGCACTTCGACCTGCGGCTTCACATTGTCGAGCGCTGCGTGGAACAGCTCGACCGGGTTGGCCTTGGCCTTGGCTTCGACAGTGTCGAGCGCGCCGTAGACGATCTTCTCGGCCACGGCCTTCTTACCGTCCAGCATCAGGTTGTTCATGAACTTGCTCAGCACCAGATCCTTGAACTTGGGATCAGGCAGGATTTCGCGCTTCTCTGGGCGACGACGACGTGACATTCTTCTCAACTCCTCTGGAGTTTCGGGGTCCGGCTCCGGCCCGTCTCCCCCTCCCAACCGCCCGATATGATCACCGGTAGGCTATCGGGTGGTTGGGAGGGGGAGACGGGCTGGCACCGAGGTCAGCACGGATGTGCTGACCGCACCCCACAAAAACTAAACCGCACCACCGGCAACCACGCCGGTGGAACGCGAAACTTACTTCGGCCGCTTGGCGCCGTACTTCGAACGGCTCTGCTTGCGGTCCTTGACGCCCTGCGTGTCGAGCACGCCGCGCAGCACGTGGTAGCGCACACCGGGAAGGTCGCGCACACGCCCGCCGCGGATCAGCACGACCGAGTGCTCCTGCAGGTTGTGGCCTTCGCCCGGGATGTAGCTGATGACTTCGCGCTGGTTCGTCAGGCGGACCTTGGCGACCTTGCGCAGCGCCGAGTTCGGCTTCTTCGGGGTCGTCGTGTAGACGCGCGTGCAGACGCCGCGCTTCTGCGGGTTCTGCTCCATCGCAGGGACCTTGCTCTTGGCCTTCTGCGGCGTGCGGCCCTTGCGGACCAGCTGGTTGATAGTCGGCATTTTAGTCCTTCGTTTTAACTGCCAGACCCTATCAGGACCGTTCGCCCTTCGGAGTCGGAGACGGCGCGTAGCGCCACCGGCTCAGGACAAACGGACTTGAGCGGGACCGTCCATCTGCTGGATGGCTTCGCGCTTGCGATCGAATGGAGGGTATCGGGATCGTGCCGCGCCCCTCGCAAGAGAGGCCGTTCGTCCTGAGCGAAGTCGAAGGGCAACGGCCCTGACGCTCAAGCGAACACTCGCACGAGCCTGAAACGCTCCACCCGAACGCGCCCACGAAGGGCCACCCGGATTACTTTGACGGCTGCCCTGTCTCGAAAAACGAAAGGGCCGACGCAGATGCGACAGCCCCGGGACATGACCGGCAATGTTCAGCTCTATAAGCCGTGGCGAGAGCTAGGCCCTGCCTCGGTTGGGTGCGCGCTTAGTAGGATTTGGGGTGGGGGTCAAGGATCACCTGAAGTAGCCATCCGCATTCAATTGATTGCCTAGCGCATTTTCAAATTGCAAGTAGGAGGCGCATTGACGTAGCCGCGCCAAGTCTTGAATTTGCGCAATGGATGCCAGCAAGCGCGACGGGTCGCTTGGCCGAACGCGCCTTTTGACGTGAGCTATTGCCTGCCGCAGAGTAAGCTTTGGATCAGCAAGCGCTTCCGCTTGCCGAGGCGTCGAAGGCAAACCGAGGTTTCTAAAGTCACCAGCAAAGCCAAGTGACTGACAAACTGCGGAGGCGTCGGTAAGCGCCCACGCCTCCATCTCCTTCTTTGGAAGAATCGGGAAACATCGGTCTACAGGGTACCCACAAAGGTCGGCGGCCGCATTGGCGTATGCCATCGCTCTCGCCGTTGCAGTTGCTTGCTGCGCTCGACCTCCGGTGTCTGCATGAGCAAAGAGGAAATCGAACGCTTCCGAGCCTTCGCATATTTCGCGGGCCACATCTTCGACCGCCTTCCCGCTTCGCCCAAATTTGATCGCTGGGAAATCGGCCACATCGACTCGTCTGCTAGCGTTTTGCAGGATCAGATCATTCAACACACGAGGCAGGAGCGTTCCGAAATAGGTGTCATCGGTCGACCCCTCATATATTGATGCCCAAGCAATAAACACTCAGGCTTGCCCCTGCTTTTTTTTCAGAATTCGTCCGATTTCTGCGCGGGTCAACATACTCCCAGGCTCAAGATCCAATGAATCTTCTTCAACACCAATCCGCATCCTGGTCCGGTGCACCGAGCGGCCATCCTTAGGATTTGAACTGGATACTAAATCTGCAGCAATAATTTCTTTCGGAAGTAGCGAAGTCAGCACAGCTGGCGAATGCGTATTTATTATGATTTGGAATGGGCTTTCGCCCATCTCATATTCTAGCGTCGACTCCCTCAGGATATTTATTAGATCATTAATTCGTCCCTCGTGAACGCCGTTATCAGGCTCCTCAAAACAAAGAATTCCGCTACGGAATGGATCATCAAGAATAGTAAGAAGAGCCAAAAGCCTTAATGTGCCGTCGGATATAAGCCTAGAACTAAATTCCAAACCATCTTCAGTTTCAATTGAAAATGAATACTCCCGGACATTACTTCCAGAATGCACCTTAACTCTTTTTACCGTGCTAATCAAAGATGATAGATCGACAGAAATGTCAGCTATTGCCCCCTCGGGCCGGTCGAGAGTGCCTGTCTCATCTTTAATGTGTGCCAGTACTGATGCAAGGTTCGAGGCATCTGCGCGCAGCTTCTTTTCTTCGAACCTATCGTTGGGCTTTCGCGCTTCTGAAGGGTTGATTTCAAGAAAACTGATTTCGGACAGAACTTCTCGAAGTGCAAAGAGGTGCGGAAACTCGGCGGTATTAATCGTAGAAAGAGCGGTCCGGGTCGCCTCACCTGCCGCAAGCTTCAACGGACGACCTCGTTTCGATGCACCTGTCTCCGTCGGCCCGTCTTGACGTATCTGAATGACCGGCACCTTACCTTCTCTAGACATTTCCATAAAAGGATTTCGACGCGAGGAATAAGAAACTAAGGACTTGTTTATAAAGCCAATATAGTCGTCCTTTTTTGCAATATGCCTGCAAGACTCCTCTTCGACGACAATTCCGGTAGGTACGCGCTGTGCATCAAAGCGCATTGTCAGAGCCAACTCATACCTGAGGCGCTGCGCATTAATTTCGAATCTGGCACCAAATGGGTCAAACCCAAAACGAGGAAGAAGGACTTCGACGGCAAATTTCATGCGAGTGTGCTCGCGAACCGTTGTGATTCTAAACAGCTCTTCAGGCTCGCCACGCATGGATTGCATGGCCGAGTGCACGTCTGTTTGGGCAAGCAATGACAAAAATTTCAGCGCGTCAAACAGATTGGATTTCCCGCTGGCATTTGGACCTACGATTGCGGAAAATGGCCGAAGATTAAGGCTGAAGTTTTCGAAGCTCTTGAAGCCGTCGATCTCGATGCGGGTGATCATTTATCGGGCATAGCTTGAGGGTAGATTTGTGTGAAGTCGCTAAGGATTGGTCAGCATTCTTTCCTACTCCCCCGCATTCTGCAATCTGTCTGCGGCTATGCCCAAGCCGCCCGCCAAGAATATGCCCCAAACCTCCCTCCCCGATGGGGAGGGATCGAGGGAGGGGTTTCTCCCGCCCGAGGGGGTAGACCACCCCCACCCAACCTCCCCCTCAAGGGGGAGGAGCAAAAGGAAGATACCCCGCCAGGCGACCTCCGCCGCCGCTTACACCGGCGCCGAGCCCGAGGCAGATGATCCGCTGCTCGGGTTCGCGCCCTATCTCCACGCGCGCCCGCGCTCCAACTCGATCACGCCCGAGCGGCAGCGGCGGTTTGTCGCCACGCTCGCGGCGACGGGGATCGTCACGCAGGCCGCACGCTCTATCGGCAAATCGATGGAGGCGCTCTACAAGCTGCGCGCCAAGCCGGGGGCGGAAGGGTTTGCCGCCGCGTGGGACGCCGCGCTCGAGCGTGGGATGCAGCGACTGGAGGATTGCGCGCTCGAACGCGCGATTGCCGGCACGCCCACGCCCATCGTCTCGGGCGGCAAGCTGCTCGGCACGTGGGACCAGCCGGACAACAACCTGCTGCGCTTCCTCCTCCAGCATCGCCTGCCGCAGCGCTATGCCGCGCAAGTTCTGCCCGGGCATCCGGTGTACGAAGCGATCAGGGCGGAGGTGCTGGCGGCGCAGCGGCGCGAGGATGCGGCGGAGGAGGCGGCGCTGTTCGCCTCGCTCGAAGCGAAGCTCGCGCTGATCCGTAAGCGCACCGGGGTGGTGCGCGAGGGGGGTGAGGATGGCGGGGATTAGGAAGGCCCCGGCCTCACGCAGCTTTAGAGGAAGCGGCGCAGCGGGATCGGTGCGGCGGGTGCGGGCTCTGCTTCGCGCTCCGCAACCGGCTCGGGCTTGGGTTCGGACTGGGCTTTCGGCTCGTCGGCCGTGCGTGCCATCGCGTGGCCGATCTGGCTCAACGAGGTCGGGCGGGTCAGCACGCGGGCGACCGGGCCGCCCCCTTCGAGCAGCTGCATCAGACGCGCGGGCGCCAGCGGCTTTTCGAAGCGGATGCCGCACACATCGCCCTCATGCCGCACGACGGTGGCGTTGTGCAGCGCCTGTCCGCTGATCTCGATCGTGCACAGCGTGCCGGGCCGGATGCCCTCCAGCCCCTCGACCGCGATGCCCGAGAGGGAAATGTCCGCCATCTGCGCGCGGTGGCCCTTGCAGCCGGACCACACCCGCACGGGCAGGCGCGCGGGCACGCGGGTTGCGCGCGGGCGCGGCACGTCGACCACCTCGGCCGGGCCGGAAAGGTTGGCAACGCCGATCCGGTTGCCGCTGACCCAGGCGACGCGCGCCTCGACCGGGTCGATCCCGTCCCACCAGTAGGTCAGGTGCGTATCGGGCTTGGCGGGCACCAGCGCTTCGAACATGGCGCCGCCGTCGCTCAGGTTGCGCAGGATCGCGGGGCGCGCCTCTCCATCGATCACGACGCAGCAGGTGCGGAAGGTCGCGATCTGGCGCTCGTTCTTGCGGCGATCGTTCGCAGGCGCAACGTCCTGTGCCCCCGTGCCGGGGAACTGTGCGATATTGCTATTCGTCGACATTTCGGATCGGTCGGCTCCGGAAAATCCCTGTAGGCAACAGCGATGGTGCCATTGCTGCCGTAGATTTGCCTAAGCTTCGTTATCATTGCGTAACCGGATGGGGGAGAAAGTGCCCCCTAAGTGCAAATACTTTGCGCCAGTGCAGTGGGGAGCGCGGGCTCAGGTGGTCGAGAGCAGGTATTCGACGAGCGCGCGCACCTTTTTCTGCCGCCACTGGGGTGCGGGGGCGACCAACCAGTAGGCGCGGCGGCACGCGTCCGGCCCCTGCTTCACCTGCACCGTGCCCGCCTCGATCGCGGCGGCGGCCAGCGCATGGGGCAGGCGGGCCGAGCCCATGCCCGCAATTACGCAGGCGAGCGCCTGCCCCGCGCTGCCCACCGCGATGCACGGTTCCTTGTCCGTATCGCGCCCATCTCCCGGCCAGCCGACCGTCCGACCCTGCGCATCCGGTGCGTCGACCGGCGCGATCCGCACCCAGTCCGCGCCGGTAATCTGTTCGCCATGCAGGTCGCCCGGCCCTTCGGTCAGCCAGATCGCGAGGTCGAGATTGGCTTCGGAGAAATCCGCCCGCTCCCGCTCGCGCAGCTGGAAGCGCACGCCGGGGTGCTGCGCCTGGTAATCGGCGAGGCGCGGGGCCAGCCAGCCTTCCAGCATGCCGCGCGGTGCGCCGATGGCGTAGCGGTCCACCGCCTGCCCGGCCTGCATCGCGGCCACGCTTTCCTCGAACCGGAGGAACCCGTCGCGCAGCGAATCGAGCCCTGCCGAGCCTTCCTCGGTCAGTTCGAGCCCCTTGCTGGTCCGGCGGAACAGCACGGTGCCGAGGTGATCCTCCAGCGCGCGGATCTGCTGGCCGACCGCGGCAGGCGTGACCGCCAGCTCGTCCGCCGCCTTGGTGAAGGAGAGATGGCGCGCCGCAGCGTCGTATACGCGCAGGGCGTTGAGGGGCAGGAGCGTGCGCTTCATGGCAGGCAATGCGCTAGCCAGCCGGGGCGCGGGCGGCAAGCCGGGTTACGCCAGCGTCGTGTAAAGGAGCGATCGCGCGGCTCCGGCCACCCCCGGACAATAATGGCCGGACCGGAACGGCGCGCAGGTATGAAACGAAAGCGACAACCGGGTGCCCCGGCCCTGCTACCGTTCCGCGTAGGGGCCGATCATCGCCCCGGTGAACCCACCGGCCTTCGCGGTGGTGAGAGGCGAGGCATCCACATCGCTGGCGATCACGATGCTATCACCGTCGATCAAAAGCACAAAGTCTGCGCGGCCTTCCGTTATCTCGACAAGCAGGCGGTATGATGGTGCCGCCGGGACGACCCGTTGCCCGACGACGATGCCGCGCGGATCGTCCTCGCCCGAACGGCGCCTTACCCGGGCGATCACATCGCCTGCACCATTCCGGCTAAGTCCGAAAGCGAGGTAGTTCTCATCGTTTTGCGCGGCGAGCAATCCCGCCTCCGCGCCGGTTGCAGGAAGGACCGTGAGCGTGCTTTCGATCACCGCATTCTTGTGCGCGATGCGACGGCCGATCCAGCTTGGCTGCACTCTGTCGCCGATCCGCTGGGCGCGGGCGGCCAGTGCAAGGCCATCGCTACCCAGCGCCCACCAGCGCTCGCCCGGGGTGCGTGCCATCAGCCATTGCGGGGCCAGCTCGGCGCCGTCGAACCGATCTTCAACGGTGAAGTTGCCGGTGATCGCCGGGGCTTCCAGCGAGGGGCCTTTCGCGACCAGCGGAACCGGCCGATCCTTCACGACACGGGGCCAGCCATCCACCCAATCGACCGGCAGGAGGAACGTTTCGCGACCGGTGTGGAACCGCCCCGGATCCTGCGGCGGGGTGGTCAGATCGTATGGGCGCACGCCCAAAAACACGATCCACCAGCGACCGTCCGGCCCGCGGACCATATCGCCGTGACCGGTCGACGTAACCGGCCACTGGCGATCGTCCGGCAGGCCGAGCTGGGTCAGGAAGGGGTTGTCGGGATTGGCTTCGTACGGGCCGAACGGACTGTCTGCCCGATAGGCGAGCTGACCGTGGTAATAACCGGTCCCGCCACCCGGCGCAGACAGGATATACTTGCCGTCGATCTTGTAGAGATGCGGCCCTTCGATGTATTCGGTATGCCAGGGTGCCGGGGTCGCACCATCGACCACCATCGTATCCTCGGAAAGCGGTGCGAACGTCTCCGAATCCACCTCCATCACCCACAGGGCCGTGTGATCGGGGGTCTTCTGCACGGCAGGATTTCGGTGATGAACGATATAGGTTCGGCCATCGTCGTCGAAGAAGATCGATGGATCGATCCCCTCGATATGGGGCAACCAGATGGGATCGGACCACGGACCTTCCGGATCGCTCGCGGTTACGACGAAATTGCCGCCGCATGCGACACAGGTGGTGATGATGTAGAACGTGCCGTCGCGATGTTCGATTGCCGGGGCATAGATGCCGTTGTTCCCCAAGTTCACCCCGGTGAAATCGAGCATGTCCGGGCGATCGATCGCATTGCCGATCTGGGTCCAGTTTACCAGATCGCGGCTGTGGTATACCGGCAGTCCCGGATAAAACCCGAACGTGGAGTTGGTGAGGTAGTAATCCTGCCCGACCTGCACGACGCTGGGATCGGGGTGGAAGCCTGCGAGAACCGGGTTGCGATACTGCCCCGAAGCCAGCGGCGTGGCGAATTCCGGATCATTGCCGCTATAGCTGAAATCGGCGAACCGCGCCGTATCGCTTTCGGTCGTGGCCGCAGGTGTCACACAGCCGGACAACGCCAGCGATGCGACTATAATCGCCAGTCTTCTCATGATTCCTCCCCACACAATGGGGGACCATGGAGGCTTCGATGCAGCACTGCAATAAGGGTTGTGAGGGGTAAGGCGCGACCGGACCGGTTCCATCCTGCGCGACGCGCATTGGCAATCGCCATCGGGATCGGTCCTGTCAACAGCGCCAGGTCAGGCAGTGGATGCCCCGTCCGACCCGCAGCTTGCCTTGCGACCAGGCAAAGCGCAGGGGCTGCCGGACAGTCCCTTCTCCCTCAGTGCGCGGTCGCGGGCGCTGCCAGCGGGAAGAAGGGAATGCGGACCTCCAGCGGAGAACCGTCTTCGCGGTGGAAGGTGTAGAACCCCTCCATCGTGCCGAAGGGCGTCGCCAGCGGGCAGCCGGATACGTAATCGTGGCTGCGACCGGGTGCGAGCACGGGTTGTTCGCCCACCACGCCTTCGCCATCCACATGCCGCACGGTCCCTTGCGCATCGGTGATCCGCCAGTGGCGCGTCATCAACTGAAGTCGTTCGCGCGAGGCGTTCTCGATCCGGATGTGGTAAATCCAGAACCACTTGCCCGCCGCAGGATTGCTCTGCTCCGGCAGGAAATTGGCCAGGACCCGCACGGTAACCCCGTCGGTGGTGGCTGCATGATCGAACAGGTTCTTCATCACGATTCGGAAGCGTAATGCGAATCCGGGCAGGAGCAAGGCGTCCAGAGGCGGCTTGCCCACAGGCTGTTGCAATGCTGCCTCAACTCTTGCCGAAATCCGCGCGCGTTCCATGCGCGGAAATCGCCGCGCACAGGCGCCTCAAGGCCACGGCATAGGCGGCAGTGCGCATGTCGGTGTCGCACTCCTGCATCACTTCGCGCACATTGTCCGCGGCATCGCCCATCCGGTCTTCCAGGTAGTCGGCAACGTCTTCCTCGTCCCAGTCGATGCCCTGCCGCCCCTGCACCCATTCGGCATGGCTGACCGTCACCCCGCCCCCATTGGCGAGGATATCGGGCACGACTTCGATCCCGGCATCGGCCAGCGCCTTGTCGGCGGCGGGCAGGATCGGCCGGTTGGCAATCTCGACGATCGCCTTGCAGTTCAGCTGGCGCGCATCGTCGGCATCCGCGATCACGCCGCCCAGCGCGGCAAGCACCAGCACATCGCACTGCGTACCCAGAATATCCGCGGGCTCGTCGCTCGCCTCGCAATCCTCGAACGCCGTGACCTTGCCTTCCTGCGCCTTCACCTCCGCGAGGGATTCGATATCGATCCCGTCCGCATTGGTAATCGTACCCGATGAATCGGCGACCGCGACGATGGAATGCCCCGCGTTTGCCGCTGCTTTCGCGAACCAGCGCCCCACATTGCCGAAGCCCTGTAGCGCAATGGTCAACCCGCCATCCTCGTCCAGCCCGGCAAGGTCGCGCATCGCCTCCAGCGCAATATGCCCACCGCGGCCCGTGGCCGGGGTCCGGCCCGCCATCCCGCCCAGCGCGACGGGTTTACCCGTGAACGCGTGCGGCTGGATCGACCCGGCGATTTCCGAATATTCGCTCACCATCCACGCCATCTCGCGTTCGCCGGTGGCGACATCGGGGGCGGGCACATCGCGGTCGGGGCCGAGGATTTTCGCCATCGCACGCACGTATCCACGCGCCAGCCGTTCCTTCTCCATTGTCGAGAGGTCGTGCGCGTCCACTTCCACACCGCCTTTCCCGCCGCCGAAGGGCAGGCCCATGAGCGCGCATTTCATCGTCATCAGGAAGGCGAGCGTCTCGACCTCGTCCAGGTGCACGCTCTGGTGGAAGCGGATCCCGCCCTTGGTCGGGCCGAGCGAGGAATTGTAGCGGCACCGCCATGCCTTGAGCGGCACGGTCGAGCCGTCGTCGCGGCGCAGGCCGACAGATACGGCCAGCGTTTCGATCGGGTGCTGGAGGTGCGCGACGATCTCGTCGTCGAGCCCGATCAGTTCCGCAGCCCGCTCCATGCGCCCCTGCGCCGCTTCCAGATGTTCGCCCATCGTATGCCTTCGATTGCCTGTACACAGAGACAACGTGAGCCAGCGTGGGCGTTCCGATAGATTGCTGGGGCTCAAACGCGCAGACGCATGCGCAATCATTCCGCCAATGGGCTAGGCTGTAGACGCCGCAGACACCCATCGAGCGACGACCGCAAAGATTCCAAGACCAATCGGCAAGGCTAGAAGCATGTAAAGCAGGCCAGCCAGATTATCTCTTTCATCTTCGATCCGCCCGGTGTCGAGCGCATACGCCCGGGCTTCGTTCTCCATCGCCGCTTGACGCTCGATCTCATCGGCCCAACCGCTCTGGATCATCTCCCAAGTGTTTGTCTGTGGCGGTATTTGCGGGGCATTGACGACGCGGGCTTCAATCTGATTGTTCAGTCCCTGAACCTGAAAATACAGAACGCCGCACCCGATTAGCCAGAGGATCGCAACGATCGAACCCAAGCGGCCCCAGACTGATGTGAACATCAAGATCTCCTGTTCGAACGCGACGGTGCCTGAACCGGGCCGCTGGCCGAAGCCTAAAACCCCGCCGCCTTGAGCGCGCGGTCCATGTCTTCCTTGATATCCTCGATATCTTCCAGGCCGACATTGATGCGCACCAGCCCCTCGGTCACGCCCATCTCGGCGCGCGCCTCCTCGCTCATCCCGGCATGCGTGGTGCTGGCGGGGTGGCAGGCGAGACTGCGCGAATCGCCGATATTATTGGAGAGGTCGACCAGTTCGAGCGCGTCGAGCAGCGCATGCGCCTTTTCCCGGCTCTCGAGATCGAAAGCGAAGATCGGCCCGGTGGCGCGCATCTGTTCGAGCGCGAGCGCATGGCGCGGGTGGCTTGCAAGGCCGGGGTGCAGGATACGCGGCACGCGCGGCTCCATCATCTGGCCCAGCGCCACCGCGTTCTGGCTCTGGCGATGGGCGCGCAAGTCCAGCGTCTCCAGCCCCTTCATCACGACCCACGCGTTGAAGGGCGAAAGGTTGGGCCCGGTATTGCGCTGGAAGGGCAGCAGCACTTCGTCGATCCACTCGCGCGTTCCGCATACTGCGCCCGCGAGCACGCGGCCCTGCCCGTCCATCAGCTTGGTCGCGGAATAGGCGACCACATCCGCGCCGAACTCCATCGGGCGCTGCAACGCACTACTGGCAAAGGCATTGTCGACGACAGTGGTGATCCCGTGCGCCTTCGCCAGAGCGCAGACATGCGCGAGGTCGACGATGTCGAGCGTGGGGTTGGCAGGCGTTTCGAAGAAGAAAACCTTGGTGTTGGGCCGGATCGCGGCTTCCCACGCGTCGTTATCCGCGCTGTCGATCACGGTGGTCTCGATCCCGAAACGCGGCAGCAGGTGATCGACCAGCCAGCGGCACGAACCGAACGCGGCGCGCGCGGCAACGCAGTGGTCGCCGGCGGAAAGCTGGCACAGCAGCGCGGTGGTCATCGCAGCCATCCCGGACGCCTGCACCCGGCACGCCTCGGCCCCCTCCATCAGCGCGATCCGCTCTTCCAGCATCGCGACGGTGGGGTTCTGGAGGCGCGAATAGGTCATTCCCTCGGCATCGCCCGCAAACCGCGCCGCCACCTCCGCCGCATTGTCGTAGGTATAGCCCGAGGTGAGGAACAGCGCCTCGCTCGTCTCGCCATGCTCGCTGCGCCAGGTGCCGCCACGCACCGCCTGCGTTGCGGGGCGCCACCTGGAGGTGACGGAGCGATCTATTCCGGTGGTCTTTTTCATGGTGCCAGCGCTAGTCGGGCGAAGCGGCGCGGGCAAAGACTAATTATGCCGCTCGCCCGTCAGACAATGCGTGAAAGCCTGTCGATCAGCCGGGTGCGCGCTTCCATCGCATCGCCATGCCGGTCCGCCAGCAGGTACCGGTCGAGCGCGGGGCCGAGCGAACGCATTGCCTCGATCGTCTGCAACAGGTCCGCCGGGGCAGGCTTCGCCCCGCCATAGCCCAGTTCGCGCAACAGCAGCGCTTCGTAGGACAGCAGCGCCGGAGCCCAGCCGCGCGCCGAGGGCGCATGACAGATCGCGTCGAGCAGACCGCCAAGCGCGTCGTACAGGCTGGGATAGGGATTGCGCTCCGGCAGCGCGGTCGCGGTGAGCGCGGTGACCCACAGGATCGCGGCGGCGGGCAGTGGCTCGCCCAGCCACGGCGCGCGGCTGGTCACCAGTTCGACCTTGCCGAAGGGCAGCTGGCTGGCCGAGCGCGCGCGGATATCGGCTTCCACCATGTTGCCGGGGATGACCACGGGGCGCAGCCGCCGCCCCTGCCCGCCCGCGACGTAGGCCGCGACGAGCCCCGCCTCTTGCGTGAGCGCGCGCAGGATCACGGCGTTTTCGCCATGCGGGCGCGCGGCAAGGACAATGGCGGGGGCCTTCAGCTGCATCGCAACGTGCTAAGCAGGACGCGAAGCCGTACGCAATCTAACCCGCCATCGATTCCTTCGATGCCTTCACCGCCATGGAGCGCGCGCGGCCCATCGACCAGTTGGCCTGCATCCGTACTTCCGGATTGGGCGCACACCAGATTTCGCCTGTAGCGTCGATGGCGGTCACCCACAGCAGGTTATGCTCCTGCCCATAATCGATGACGGCGAGCGCATAGCCGTCTCCCTTGCCAAGCACGTGCAGCGGGATCGGCGGATCGAGTTGTGTGAACATCGGGCGAAGACCTCTCTTGCGACGATTGAACGCGCAAAAGGGCAGACCGCTCCCGATCCATCATTTCATAAAGTTCAACGCAAAAACGGTGGCTTACCGCCAGCGCGGCGAGCTATTTGCTCTTCGCTTCCAGCGCATCGAGCCGGGCGGAAAGCGCCTCGTTCTCTTCGCGGGCCTTGGCGGCCATCGCCTTCACCGCCTCGAATTCCTCGCGGCTGACGAAATCGAGCCCGCCGACGGTTTCCCTGATCCGCTCGCGTGCGCTTTCCTGCGCCTCGCGCGTCATCCCGGCAAAGGTGCCCGCGGCACCGTTCACCAGTTTCACGAAATCGGCGATCATCGGGTTCTGGCTCTGCATGACCTGCGATGTGGCGTGCGGGCTCCGGTTTGTCCAGAGCCCGTGCGCAAACCAGCTAAACCTCGATCCGCTGCACCGCGCCGGTCGTGTCCGAACCGTCCGCTTCGGGGTTCATCAGCATCAGGTCGTAGTTGAGATAGCCCGCAAAGGCAGTCCACGCGACATACGGGATCAGCAGCAGGGCCGCCATTTTCCGCACGCGGAAGAACAACACGATGGTGATGAGGAGCATCACGTTCAGCGCTACCAGCAGGTAGAACGCATAAGTGATCTCGTGCTGCATGAAGAACAGCGGGCTCCACGCGAGGTTCATCGCGAACTGGACGATGAAGGCCCCGATCGCGAGCCCGCGCCCGGTGGCGCCCCAGGCGGAACAGACCAGCGCGAAGGCGAGGCCCATCATCACGTAGAGGATCGTCCACACGACGCCGAAGACGCTGGGGTCGGGGTAGTAATCCGGCTTTTGCAGCGCATCGAACCACGGGTCGCCCGCGCCCGATCCGGCAAGCTGGCCGGACAGGAAGCCGAGCAGCACGACGGCCGGCACGATAAACAGCGCCCAACGGATAAAGCTGGCGCGCAATTGCGCGCGAGAGGCCAGCGTAGTCATGTATCCTCCAAGGGGGAATCGTCTGCGACAGTCACTGGATGCCGCGATCCGCACCGACAAGCAAGGTTGCAGACCCTATACCGAATTGGCACGCGGGCCGCGCCCTTTCCTAAAGCAAGCTTTTGATAGCCCGGAGATACTTCAGGATCGCGACGCGCTGACCAGGAATTCGACATTGCCCTTCGGACCCGTGATCGGGCTCTCGACGATGCCCTGCACCTGCCAGCCCCCGGTTTCGAGCCATTCGCGCACCTCGTCGCACACGCGTTCATGCAGCGTGGGATCGCGCACGACCCCGCCCTTGCCCACTTCTTCGCGGCCCACTTCGAACTGCGGCTTGATGAGCGAGACGAGGCGGCACTCGGGCGCGGCCAGCTCCAGCGGGCGTTCGAGCACCTTGGCCAG
Organism: Alteriqipengyuania sp.; assembly: GCF_964222115.1. Classification (NCBI taxonomy): domain Bacteria; kingdom Pseudomonadati; phylum Pseudomonadota; class Alphaproteobacteria; order Sphingomonadales; family Erythrobacteraceae; genus Alteriqipengyuania; species Alteriqipengyuania sp. The sequence goes on along the minus strand of NZ_CAXQBM010000021.1, from coordinate 6,914 downwards.
CCCGATAAAACTCGCATCGCACACCACCCAGTCGCAAGCGCGGGTAATGTGACTGCTGGTGAGGATGCGCGCCGATGTCTGCTCCAGTACGGTCACGCGCTCGTCCTGCCGCAGGCTCCACGCGAGCTGATTGGTCCCGCTATCGACCGCGAACACATGGCTGGCCCCTCGTTGGAGCAGCACGTCGGTGAAACCGCCGGTCGAGCTGCCGATATCCATTGCGATAGCGCCGGTGGGATCGAGATCGAATGCATCGAGCGCATGGGCCAGCTTCAGCCCGCCCCGGCTGACCCATGGGTGGTCGCGCCCACGCACGTCGAGCGACGCATCCTCCGCGATCGGCTGGCCGGGCTTGGCGATCTTCGTTTCGCCCGTAAACACCAAGCCCGCCATCACCAGCGCCTGCGCCCGCGCGCGGCTTTCCGCCAGCCCGCGAGCCACGAGCACCTGATCCACGCGCAACTTCTTCGCCATGCGCAGGCCTTAGCCCAAACTTCGCCCGTGTGAAGCATTGCGGGCAATGTGCGTTGAGCGCGCCGCTCGAAAAATATGGACCCGCGCCGCGTCCCCGCGCATTAGAAGGATCATGGCCAGACTTCGCACCCCTTCACGCATCGCACTCGCTGCATCGCTGCTGATCGTGACCTGCTGCCAGACGCCGCAGCCCGCGCCCCCGGCACCCGCGCCCGCTCCGGCGCCGGCACTGGTCTTGAAGCCGGCACCTGCTCCGGTTCCCATCGCGCCCGAGGCCAACTGGATCGACAGGCCGCAGACACCGGGTAATTGGCAATACGGGGATCAGACAGAGGGCGGGATGGCAGTTTTCTCGTCCCCGTCCGGTGCTGGGCTCTTCATGCTCGAATGTAACCGGGTTGAGCAATGGATCGAGCTCTATCGTTCCGGTAATAGCGGTGGCGAGCGTGCTGCGGTTATCAGGACCGAAACCGGTTCAAGAGCGCTACGAATGGAACCGAAGGGTTCGGGTTACTCCGTCTCACTCAACCCGCGCGACCCGCTGCTCGATGCAATGGCGATCACTCGCGGGCGCTTTGCGGTCGAGGTGGAAGGCGAGACACCGCTCTACCTGCCCGCCTGGGCCGAGGTGACCCGCGTGATCGAGGATTGCCGCTAAGGCGTCAGCTTTTCGTCGCCGCTGAAGCGTCAGTTTCGCATCCTCGCTGCGCGGACCGCGAAGCCCTCTCAAACCGATTGCGATGAGGCGCGAATGCTGCCGGTCCGGCACGCCTTTGCTTGCCCGCCAGCCTCATTTCGCGAGCGCACAAGTATGACGGGGAAAAAGATATTTACAAGGCTTGTGCTGGCGAATCAGGTGACTCACAAAGGCACTTGAGAGCGGCGGTGCACGACGCTTCTCGGCCCCCGGTGATACGGTGCGGGTCTTGGCTTACAAGCGCGAAAGGAGGTGATCCGATGTCTCATGGTTCAGCAGAGAGGTCGGCAAGTTTCCGCGCGAGGCACTATCGGTAACGTCGCATTCCGATAGAGGCTTCGTGAGCGGCACTTCCTGGCCGCTGACCATGAAGGGGCGGTCTCTCCGACGGGCAGAGACTGCCCCTTTCATTTGCCAGTCGTGCCGGACGCAAGCATAAAGCGGCGACGGATGGGGAGAATTGACGATGCCGATTTCGGGCTGGGCCGGTGCAGCGCTGTTTGCTTTGACGATGCAAGCACATTCGGGAACCACGAACGGCAAGCTTAACACGGATAGCGACGCGGCCATCGCGACCTGTGTCGATCCATCCATCGGCCAGAACCCGACCGATGCCCAGATGACGGCAATCATCGCCTGCATTTTCAGCGAAACGGCGGCGCAGATGGACGCTGGCTTGCCCTCGAAAATCGATGAAATCACGACGCTGGTCGCTGTCTCCTCTCATGGAACCACATTCAAGTACGTCTATGTACTCGATGTCGAAACGGCAGACGTACGCCAGCAGAACATCGACGCGCTGGAAGCTTCGACGAGGCAGAACGCATGCACCAATGCGAACATGATGCAGACCATGGAAGCAGGCGGTTCGTACTTTTATCGCTGGGTGGACCGGTCGGGCGTGCTGATCACGTCGTTCACTATCGAAGGATGCTGATCGCTCTACCAGCTACAGGCAGCTTATAATTTTCGGATAGTTTATCCGGTAAATTCTGAAATTTTCAGAAAAGCCCCTTGCCCCGATAGGCGCACGCTCATAACCGGCTGGCACACAGGAGAGACCAGCCCATGGCCGATGCGCCGACGATCGATTTCGCCCACCTTCCCCACTCCGCCCCGGTCCCGTCCGAAACGCGCGACCAGGCGCTGGCCGATCCCGGTTTCGGCACGCTGTTCACCGATCACATGGTGACCATTGCGTATGACGCTGATGCGGGTGGGTGGCACGATGCGAAACTGTGCGCGCGCGAGCCGATCGCGCTCGATCCGGCGGCCGCCGTGCTGCATTACGCACAGGAAATCTTCGAAGGGATGAAAGCCTACCGGTGGGACGATGGCTCGGCCGCGCTGTTCCGCCCGGAGGAGAACGCGCGCCGCCTCAACGATAGCGCCCGGCGCATGGCGATGCCCGAACTGCCCGAGGAGCTGTTCATCGAAAGCATCCGGCGACTGGTGGCGCAGGACCGCGCGTGGATGCCTTCGGTCGAGGGCGGATCGCTGTACCTGCGGCCCTTCATGTTCGCGACCGAGGCGTTCCTGGGCGTGCGCCCGGCCAAGCAGTATCTCTACTGCCTGATCGCCTCGCCGGTCGGCAGCTATTTCAAATCGGGCGTGAAGCCGGTGGACGTGTGGGTCAGCCGCGATCACACCCGTGCCGCACCCGGCGGCACCGGCGCGGCCAAGACGGGCGGCAATTATGCCGCCAGCCTCGTGCCCCTGGCCGAAGGGACCGCCCACGGATGCCAGCAGACGGTGTTCCTCGATGCGTTGGAGAAGAAATATATCGAGGAACTGGGCGGCATGAACCTGTTCTTCGCCTTTGGCGACGGATCGGTCGTCACCCCGCCGCTCACCGGCACGATCCTGCCCGGGATCACGCGCGCCAGCCTGATCCAGATGCTGCGCGACGAAGGCTTGCAGGTGCGCGAGGAGCCGTACTCCATCGACCAGTGGCACGCCGATGCCGAGAAGGGCGACCTGATCGAGACCTTCGCCTGCGGCACGGCGGCGGTCGTGACCCCGGTGGGCAGCGTCAACGGGCCGGACGGCACCTTCACCATCGGCAGCGGGGGAACGGGACAGCTGACGCAGAAGATGCGCGACCGGCTGGTCGGGATCCAGATGGGCACCGCGCCCGATCCGCATAACTGGGTGATGAAACTGGACTAGTTGGCAATCGGCGCCGGTTCGTAGCGAACATGGTCGATCACGACATTGTCGTCGATCCGGTAAAGCTTGAGACGATGCTTGCCTCGCGCCAGATCGGACGTAACCGTTTCCAGCCGCACGAGATTGTCGATCACCGCCTGCGCCCAGGCGCGCTTTTCGGGCGTGTCCTGTTCCGTGCCCGTCGCCTCGAGATCGAAGGTCAGGATTTCGACCGGTCCATCATCCACCTGCACACCGATCCGCATGGGCTCGCTCCCCAACGTGTTGAGCGTGGGCGATAGCGCGACCTCGATCCGGTAGGCTCCCGCGATCACCGCTTCGATGGCGAACTCGGCAACGATGGCATCCGTCGCCGATGTCGGCGGAACGCCCTGCGGCAGGGACACCAACGCGCTGCCATGTCTGCCCAGCGATGGGACGAGCCGCCAGGACAAGGCTTGGTGATCGGACCGGGTTGCCGCCTCGCTCGCGGGCACGACTTTGCCCAGCCGCGGCGGCGGGATGATCGCAACGGGCCGTGCGTCGTCACCCACCCGGGTGACTTCGGGCATGATGTCGGTGTCCGGGTCGTCCCACGATGTGTAGCCGAACTTCGTCTGGCTCATCATGTGGTTCCATTTGCCGCCGGATATCCCGTGATAGATGTCGGTCAACATCGCATCGAACGCGAATGCCCGTTCCACATCTTCGGCTGCAGCATTTGCACCGGTCGAATTGGCGGCAGCCTGTCGACGATTGCGCGCAACCGCATCGTGCAGCCGGTAAAGGTTGTTCATCGCGAGCACTCGATGGAGCACCAGCTGGCCGAATGCAGCGCGATGCGATTGCGGTAAGCCTTTGGCCACGCTCGTCGTGCGCTGTTCCAGCGCCTGCCATTCCCGCACTGCCACGCTCATCTCGGCAGAAGGAAGCGCCTCGGCATCGACAAGTTCCGGCTTCCGGCGCGCAGCGAGACGGGCGTATTCTTCCAGAATTGAACCGATCTCAGCCCCCAATTCATCCCCGAATTGCTGGCGCGCCCAGCCTTCGCTCCAACCGCCAAGCGCTTCCGGCGTCATCGCGGGCGGGTTCCACGCCATGTCGAGGAAGAAATCGAGCGGTGCCTCGGTGGGCTTGATATCGCCGACATTGACGATCCACAGGTCGCGCGCGCCGCGTTGCCAGGCGAGGTCCATTTGCTGCCAGGTCTTGCCGTTCTGGATCGTGTCGAGCCACTTATAGCTGCGCGGCACCCCTACATAATCGAAGTGGTAGTAGACGCCGTAGCCACCCTTGCGGGGTGCAGCCTCGGGATCGGGCAGGCGGCGTATTTGGCCCCAGTTGTCGTCCGCAAACAGCAGGGTGACATCGTCGGGCACCTCCATCCCCTGGTCGTAATAGTCCTGCACTTCCTTGTAGAGCGCCCAGACTTGCGGCGTTTCCTCCGCCGGGGCGCCGGTCGCCTCCGCGATGATCGCGCGCTGGTCCGCCACCACCTGCTCCAGCAGCGGAATCGCAGTATCCTCGCTCATCGCTTCGTCGCCGTCGCCGCGCATGCCGATGGTCACCACGCCGTCGGCACCGCTTGCGACGAAGCGTTCCATCCCGTCGCGCCAGAATTGCCGCAGCACTTCGCCGTTATCGCCGTAGTTCCACGCGCCCGATGCGGTGCCCGCCTCCTTCGCGCGCTCCCATTCGACATGCGCGCGGGTCAGCGGTTCGTGGTGGCTGGTGCCCAGCACCACGCCCATGTCTGCAGCGAGGGCGAGCGAGGCAGGATCGTCCTCGGCGATGCTCTTCCCCCACATCGCAGGCCAGATGTAATTGCCCTTGAGGCGGAGCAGCAGGTCGAACACCCGCTCGTAGGCGGCAGAGTTGATCCCGCCGAACTGCTCGCGCGCCCAGTTGCCGAAGGCGGGCTCCTCGTCATTGATGAAGAACCCGCGATAGCGCACCTGCGGCGCATCGCTGCGTTCGCCAGTTGTCAGGAACAGGTTCTCGCGCTGTACGGTCGGGACATCGGCCCACCAGTGCCACGGCGACACGCCCATGCGTTCGGACAGGTCGTACACGCCGTAAATCACCCCGCGCGGATCGGAGCCGGAGATCGCGAGCACCGGCGGAGCCTCTGCACGCTGCAAAGGCAGCATGATCTGGCGATAGGCTTCCCACCTCCCGGCAAAGTCCGTATCACCGTGGCCGCGCGCCCGCAGCGCATCGTTGAGCGCACCGGCCGTGCCCGCCTCGCCGATCCAGATGGTGGGCTGATTTTCGGCTGCGGAGATGCTGTCCGCCAGCCGCGCGCTGCCACCGATCCGCTCAATATCCGCGACGAGAGCTTCCGCCGCGCGCCGCACCGGCGCGCCTTCGGAAGGGTCGACCACGACCACCACTTCGCCCCCGCCAACGATCTGGAGGCTGCTGCTTGCTCCCCGTTCGCACGGCGCAACCGGTGTATCGCAGGCACGAGCGGGAGATGTTAGCGCTACCAGTGATAGGGCGAGTGCGACGAGGGCATAGCGTGTAAACTGCATGCCCGGATGCTAACGCAGCGTCTTTGCGTGGTAAATCGCTAATCCGGTATCAGGCCTGCCTACATCCGAGGCCGGACGAGGAAGCGCTTGGTGAAGGTCTCGCTCGGGCGGATCACGATGATCGCAACGCCGGCCAGCGCGATGCCCGCCCCCACCAGCAGCCGCCACCCGATCTCGTCATTGGTCAGCCATGCGCCGAGTCCGATCGTCATCAGCGGGTGCAGCAAGGTCAGCGGCACGACCATGTTCGCCTCGAACTTCTTGAACAGTACGAAATAGGTGCCCGTCGCGCCGATGGAGACCACGATGGCGGCGAAGAACAGGCACCCGGCCAGCGCCCAGGGCGATGCCATCACCGCGGCGACCTGCCCCTGCTCGACGAGGAAGGACAGCGGCAGGAGCACGCCAGTCGATGCCACCGCGGCCCATGCCTGCAGCGTCATCCCGTCCATTTCCAGCCGCTTGACGAACACTGCGCCCAGCGCGCCGACCAGTGCCGATACCAGCACCAGCAGCGCACCCCCGCTGGCGGCCATGGCCCCTTTGGACATGATCGCGATCAGCACCCCGCCGAATGCCAGCGCCATGCCCAGCGCGCGCCGCCAGCGTACCGTCTCGCCCAGGAACAGGATCGCGAACAGCACGGTCATCGGCGCACCGACCAGCCCGACGGCGCCGGCGGTCGCCGGGTCGGCCGTCTGCAGGCCCATGAACAGCAGCGCAAAAGAACCGCCGCTTATCGCGAGCCCGATGACCAGCACTTGCGGCAGTTTCGCCGGTACCGCGCGCAGCAGCAGGGGCATGAGCGCCAGCACCACGATGGCGGAGCGCAATGCGGCGAAGAAGATCGGTGGCACCGCCAGATCGTCGACCGCGACCTTGCCGACGATGACATTCAATGCCCATGCGATATTGCACGCGATCAGGACGAGGATCGACCAGGCAGGCACGGATCAGGCGTCCTCCGCCGGAACGTTCGCCTCCAGCTCGGCCAGCCATACATCGGCCACCGCATCGCTCGGCGCACGCCAGTCGCCGCGCGGGCTCAGCGCGCCGCCCAT
>NZ_CAXQBM010000020.1:0-26595 GCF_964222115.1 Alteriqipengyuania sp. | reverse complement strand
ATACGCGATGCATGAGAGTGACTGGAGTTCAGACGTGTGCTCTTCCGATCTCGTGGTGGGAGGCGACTGTGGTTCGCGCTAGCGACCTATGTATCAATCCACCTTGAAGCCCACGCCCAAGCTCGCGCGCGGCTGCTCGATCTCGCTGCTGGCAACGGGATAGGCGCAGTAATCCGCAGCGTAGTAGGCTGCGGGGCGGTGGTTGCCGGAAAGTCCCAGCCCGCCGAATGGCGCCTTCGAAGAAGCACCATTGGTCGGCTGGTTCCAGTTGACGATCCCGGCGCGGATATTGGCCCAGAAGTGATTGAAATCCTCCGGCGAGCCGCCGATCAACGATGCCGACAGCCCAAAGCGCGTATTGTTCGCCTCTGAAATGGCGCTGTCCAGATCGGGCACCTTGATCACCTGCAACAGCGGGCCGAACAGTTCGACATCGGGGCGATCCTCCATCGCGGTCGTGTCGATCAGCGCGGGCGCGACGAAAGGTGCATCCTCGCGGATACGGCGAAGGTGGCGGATCGCCTTGCCGCCATTGGACAGCAGGTAGAGGAAACTCTCGGTCAGTTGGTCTGCGGCTTGGTTGTCGATCACGCAGCCCATGAAAGGCTGGGGATCCGCAAAAGGCTCGTCCACGATGATCTTCGCGGTCAGCGCTTTCACTGCCTCTACCGTCCGATCATACATGTCTTCGGTGACGATCAGTCGCCGCGCGGCGGTGCATCGCTGGCCTGCGGTGGTGAAGGCCGAGCGGGCGATGAGCAGCGCTGCATCCTCGATCAGCGGGGTCTTCGTCACCACGATCGGGTTGTTGCCACCCATTTCCAGCGCGAGAATCTTGCCCGGGTTGGTCGCGCACTTGCGGTTGATCGCGATGCCGGCCTGCGCACTGCCGGTGAACAGGATGCCGTCAATTGCATCGTGAGCGACCAGCGCCTTGCCCTCGTCCGGGCCGCCGATCAGTACCTGGACCACGTCTTTCTCGATCCCCGCACGATGGAAACACTCGACCAGCATCGCGCCGACCGCAGGCGTCTTTTCGGAGGGCTTGAAGACTACGGTATTGCCCGCGATCAGCGCCGGCACGATATGACCGTTCGGCAGGTGCGCGGGGAAGTTGTACGGCCCGAGTACCGCCATGATCCCATGCGGCTTGTGACGCAGCGCGGCCACCCCGCCCAGCGCACTGTCGAGCTTCTTCTGCCCCGTCCGCTCCATATAGGCGGAGATCGAAATCTCCACCTTGTTGATGACCGCCTCGACCTCGGTCTTGGCTTCCCACAGCGGCTTGCCGGTTTCGCGTGCGATCAGCTGCGCGAAATCATCGGCGGCGGCGCGGACCTCGTTGGCGAAGCGACGAACCAGCTCCATGCGATTGGCGACCGGCCGGGATGCCCACCCGGGGAACGCCTCGCGAGCGCGAGCGACTGCTTCGTCCACGTCGCCGATCGACGCACGGAACAGTTCCTGCCCGGAAGCAGGCTCGAAAGACACGATTTCGGAAGTTGGCACTCCTGGCAGGTCCTCGGTTCCTTCAGGCGGTATTTTGAACCGCTTCTTGTGGATAAGCCGCGCGCATTAGCGATTTTTGGACACGACGTCACCTGTCCTGCGCGGCTGGCTCTGGCGGAGCACCATGTGCTTCGCCTGCGCGGCGGATTGCTGCGACCTTTTCGAGCAATGGTTCCCAGTCATCGCGCTCGTCGATGGCAGACCAGATTGTCTCGACTTCGTCGATCAGCATGCTTTGCGGGGGCTCTTCCTGCCGATAGGGGTGCGGGCTTAGCACAGGATCGTAATCCTCCATGAGCCTTGCGAGTTCCTCCGATTGCGCACGCCCGCCCCGATGTGTGTGGAAAAATGTGTCGGGCTGCTCGCCGCTTTCCTGCATTGCTCTTTCGCAGGCGGCGATAAGAGCGCCATCCTGTGTTTCGCCCTGCGGTTTGAGCCCCAGTCGCCATAGCCAGCGGCGGCGCAGATGCTCGGCATAGAGTGGGCCGAACCGCTCCAGCGCCGCGATCAGGCCCTCCGACGGGGCGATCAGGCGGAGAGCGGTGGCAAGTTGCGCGCAGTTCCAGCCCACTGCTTCGGGCTGGCGACCGAAGGCATAAAGGCCGGCGTGGTCGAAATAGGCGGCGGTAAAGCCGGGTTCCCAGCGCGGTAGCCAGCGCCAGGGGCCATAATCGAAACTCTCACCCGAAATATTCATATTGTCGGTGTTGAGGACACCATGGACGAAGCCCGCGACCATCCAACTTGCGGCGAGGTCCGCCATCCGCTCGACCACCTGGTGCAGCAGGCGGATAGCGGGATGATCGCGGTCGGGTGCATTTTCGGGCGGAGGTGGACCGGGGAACTGTGTGAGGCAATATTCGACCAGTTCGCGCATGTGCCCGGGCTCGTCATGCGCAAGCAGGCGCTGGAAGGTCCCGATGCGGATATGCCCGTGGCTGAGGCGAGTGAGCACGGCGGAGCGCGTGGGCGAGGGTTCGTCGCCGCGCCACAGTTCCTCGCCGGTCTCCACAATCGAGAATGTGTGCGAAGTATTCACGCCAAGCGCCTGCAACATCTCGGTTGCAAGCAGTTCGCGCACCGCGCCCTTCAAGGTGAGTCGTCCGTCTCCAGAACGGCTGTAGGGCGTCTGGCCCGAACCTTTGGTGCCCAGATCGAGCAGGCGGCCCCGATCATCCCTCAATTGCGCAAACAGGAAGCCGCGCCCATCACCGATCTCGGGATTGTAAACCCGGAACTGGTGGCCGTGATATCGCAAGGCTAGCGACTTTTCGAGATTGCCCGGTAGTGGCTCGAACCTGCCGAAATGCGCGACCCATTCGGCATCGCTCAGCTTATCGAGTTCGACTGTTGCAGCGGCACGATCGTTTCGCCAGCGCAGCTTCGTTTCGGGGAAAGACGCAGGATCGACCGGGTCGCCGATCCAGTCGGCGAGCGTTAAGATCGGCGCAGGAGTGTCCTGGTGTGGTTGCGGTTTTTCGACCATCGCGGCAATAGTGGGCACGCGCGGGCTCCCGCGCAACCTGATGACACTTGCCGAACCCGAAAAGAGGGCCATGGATCAGCGCTTTACCGATGGTTATTGGCATAGTGCCGATGGCCTGAAACTGCATTATCGCGACTATGCCGGTGGCTCCGATGGCTTGCCGCCAATTCTCTGCATGCATGGGCTGACCCGCAATTCGCGCGATTTCGCGAAGGTGGCGGAACGTCTATCGCCCGAGTGGCGCGTGATCGTGCCGGAAATGCGAGGGCGTGGGCAAAGCGACTATTCCGAGGACGCAGAAACGTACAATCCGCTGCAATATGTAGCGGATGTCGAAATCCTGCTGGGCGAACTGGGTATCGAACGCTTCGTTGCAATCGGTACTTCGCTGGGCGGATTGATGACGATCCTGCTGGCGCAAAGTGACGCGAAGCGCATTGCGGGTGCGGTGCTGAACGATGTCGGCCCGGCAATCGAGGAAGGCGGGATAGACAAGATTCGCACCTATGTGGGGCAGGGGCGCAGCTTCCCCACCTGGATGCATGCGGCGCGCGCGCTCGAGGAAACGCACGAGGATGCGCACCCCAATTATGAGCTGGAAGACTGGCTGGAAGCCGCCAAACGCACCATGGTGCTGGGCCAGAACGGGCGGATCAGCTTCGACTACGACATGGCGATTGGTGATGCCTTCCGGGAAGCAGAAGACAGCGCCGGTGCGCCCGCTGCAAACCTGTGGCTGGCATTCGAATCGCTATCGCAGACCCCGCTGACCCTTGTGCGGGGCGAGTTGTCCAACCTGCTGTCCGAAGAGACGGTGAACCAGATGCGTGCACGCAATCGCGGCATGGACGTCGTCACGGTCCCGGACACGGGCCATGCGCCGACGCTGGAAGAACCCGAAGCCGCAGCCGGGATCGATGCACTACTGGCAAAGATCAAGGCACGGGAATCGGCTTGATGGTCGGGGGATCGAGCCGGGCTGCCCCCCGCGTACTCCATCTCCACTCCACATTCGCGGCGGGCGGGAAGGAGCTGCGCTGCGTACAGCTTATCAATGCATTCGGGCAGCAGCTGTCGCACGCCATCGTCTCGGCCGATCCGGGAGCCTATGGGGCGTCGGAAGGCATCGGGCCGGGTATCGACGCGCGCTATCCGCGCAGTTTCCCCTCCTTGCGCGGGAAACCGTGGCCCAAGCGGCTCCACGCACTCGCGAGCGCGATGAAGGATTATGACCTTGTCCTGACCTATAATTGGGGCGCGATGGACGCCGTGATGGCGCACACGCTGTTCCACGATATGATGGATCTGCCGCCGCTCATCCATCACGAGGATGGCTTTAACGAGGACGAGCAGGACCGGCTGAAGGCCACACGCAACTGGTATCGGCGAATCGCGCTAGGAAAGACCAGCGGGCTGGTCGTCCCGTCGGAGGTGCTGGAGGGTATCGCGCTCGAAGCATGGCAGCAGCCGATCGGTCGTGTGAAACATATCCCCAATGGCATCGATACGAAGCGCTTTGCGACCAAGCCCAAGCGCGATGCCTTGCGCGGTGTCATCAAGCACGAGGGCGAATGCTGGGTCGGCACGCTTGCAGGGCTGCGTCCGGTCAAGAACCTGCCAATGCTGGTCAGTGCCATGGCCCGGCTTCCCGAGCAGTGGCAACTGGTGATTGTGGGCGAGGGGCCGGAAGCGGATACCATCCGCGATGCCGCAGAATCGGCCGGAATTAGCCACCGTGTGCACATGCCAGGCTTTGCGGCCGACCCACACAGGTTCGTCGGCCTGTTCGATATTTTTGCGCTATCCTCCCGGTCCGAGCAGTTCCCGCTCTCAGTGGTAGAAGCTATGGCAGCAGGCTTGCCGGTGGTCGCGCCCGACGTGGGCGATATCTCGGCCATGGTTTCGGACGAGAATGCGCGTTTTATCGTGCCGCGTGACGACGAAGCGGGGCTGGCCGCCGCCCTGCTGGCGCTGGCGAATGATGGCGAGACCCGTAAGACGATTGGCGAGGCGAACCGGTTCAAGGCGCGCGCGCAGTTCGACGAGGCGAAGATGATCGGGGCCTACCGCCGCCTATACGACAGTGCGCTGGGCGGCGGTGTGCTGCGGTAGCTGCAGCTTTCACCTGCCGTTCACGCGGGCTGCTATTGAATTGGCTGCATCATGGTTTAAAGACCCGCGCCTACCCCGGCAGTTTCCAAGGAAGACCATCAGGCGTGGCCCTGTTACCCAACCGCGACAGCAGCAAAGCAGCAGACCGCAAGGCCAAGACCAAGGCCGCGCAGGACGAGGCGCTCTTGCGAGAGGTGGACGATGCGGTTCGTACCGATCAGTACCGCCATATCTGGGAGAACTACGGGCGTTACATCATTATCGCCGTGGTGGTGGGCCTGGGCGTGTTCGCCGCAATCCTGATCTTTACCGGCCAGAGCGAAGGCGATCGCGAAAAGGAATCCGAAACGCTGGTGACCGCGCTGGACCAGCTTGAAGCGGGCAATGTGAAGCAGGCCGACGAAGAGCTGGCTCCCCTGGCGGAAGATGGCAAGGGTGGCGCAAAGGCGCAGGCGCAGATGCTGCGCGCCGGGATCGCTCAGGAAGAAGGTCGCACCAAGGAAGCCATCGCCCTGTTCGAGGAAGTTGCCCAGAATGGCGACGTACCGGAATCGATCCGCGATCTTGCCGAGTTGCGCGCGGTGATCGCAGGTTACGACACGCTCAAGCCATCGGAGGTTATCCGCCGCCTGACGCCGCTGGCGCAGGAAGGTGAGCCATTCTTCGGCAGTGCTGCCGAAGTGCTGGCCATGGCGCACCTGGAGGCGGGCGACGAGAAGAAAGCCGGTGCCCTGTTCGCCAAGATTGCCGAGAGCGAAGATGTGCCGGAGACGATCCGCGGGCGTGCGCGCCAGATGGCGAGCGTGCTGGGCGTCGATGCGGTTGGCGATGTGGACGAACTCGTCAAGGATCTGCGCGCATCTGCCGCAAACGGCCGCCCGGTCGCACCGGCGCAATGATAGTACGAGTTACACAATAAGGACGCCCCACGGGCGATATATCGGAGGATGACCTTGCGAGCATTTGGTGCGATCCCGCTCCTGTTTACCGCGCTGATCATTTCGGGCTGCTCGGGCGGCCTGTTCGGCGGCGGCGGCGACAAGAACGTGACCCCGACGGTGGGCGATCGCGTGCCCGTCCTTTCCCGGATCGAGAGCGGGGCGAAGGTCGATCCCAACCTGGCGGGCGTTTCGGTCGTCCTCCCGCCTGCTCGCGTGAACGATAGCTGGGCGATGGCAAGCGGTACGCCGAGCAAGAGCTACGGTCACCTGTCGCTGGGCGCCAGCCCGACACGTGCGTGGTCGATCAAGATCGAGGGCTCCACCAATAGCCGCCGCCTCGGGTCTGCACCGATCGTTGCCAACGGCACGCTCTATGCGGTCGATACCTCCGGTGCGGTCCATGCCTTCGACGCCGCGACCGGATCGCGTCGCTGGCAGCACAGCCCGGAAGTGACTTCGGACCTGCGCGGCTCCGCCTTTGGTGGTGGCCTTGCAGTGGCAGGCAATCGCCTGTTCGCAACCAGCGGGACAGGCCAGGTCGTCGCACTCGACGCGGCTACCGGCAGCGTGGTGTGGAGCGCGAACCCGGCAGGCCCGCTTCGCGATGCGCCGACGCTTGCGTTCAACCTCGTGCTGGTGATGACGCAGGATAACCGCATCATCGCGCTGAACCAGAACGACGGGTCGATCGCATGGCAGGAATCGGGCTCGGTCGCTCAGGCCGGTGTGTTCGGCGTGGCCTCCCCGGCGGCGGGCCAGGGCACTGTCGTGGCTGGATACAGCTCTGGCGAACTGGTTGCCTATCGTTACGAGAATGGCCGTGTCGTGTGGGCCGATGCGCTGGCACGCACCTCGATCTCGACCGAGGTTGGCAGCATCTCCGATATCGACGCGGATCCGATCATCGACAGCGGGCGCGTTTATGCGCTCGGCCAGGGCGGTCGTATGGCTGCTTATGAACTGGTGACCGGGCAGCGCGTCTGGGAACTCAACCTTTCCGGCATTTCGACCCCGGCACTTGCAGGCGAATGGCTGTTTACGCTCACCAGCGACGCGCGCTTGCTCGCGATCGCGCGTTCGACCGGCAAGGTTCGCTGGATCACGCAATTGGCGCGTTATCGCGACGAGAAAGATCGCGAGGGGCCGATTTTCTGGACCGGCCCGGTGCTCGCCAACAACATGCTCTACATGGCAAACTCGCGCGGCGAGTTGTGGCAAGCGAGCGTGGGCGAGGGGTCGGCAAACATGTTGTCCAAGGTCAGCGATTCCGTCAGCCTGCCGCCGATCATCGCCAACAACATGCTGTACGTGCTCGACGACAGCGGGACGATCACCGCTTTCCGCTAAGGGCATCGAACGCCTCGGCTCGTTACCGGGCATTTAACCCTTTTGCGCCTATGGCGGCTTCATGCGCGAAGCCGCCTCCAGTTCCGGCAATCGAACCGACCTGCCCCGCAGCGATGTGTCTGCGGGGGTAGGGCTGGTCGGCTTGGCCGGTCTGCTGTGCTGGATCGTATTTTGCCGCGCCTTTCCCGAAATTTCGGCCGCGCTCGATCTGCCGGGGCCGCGTGCACGACTTGACGGGCCCTACGCAGCGCTGACCGCACTCGCGTTCAGCGGCCTGCCGATGGTCCTGTGGTCGGTCTTCGTCGACAAGGTGCATCGCAATCCATCGACAGGGATCGACTGGAATGCACGCGCCGACGCCGAATCGACGCGCGCCATCTCGTTCACCAAGCTGACCGGACTGTGGGCGACCTGGGCGGTACTGGCTGCGCTCTATGCCATCGGCCGCTGGTATTGGGACGGGCAATACCTGTTCGCGATGGAAGTGCTGGGCTTTGCAGCGATTCCGATGCTGCTGCTCTCTATCCCCTACGTATTCTGGCTCGACCGGCGGATGGAAAACCCGCGCGACGGCACCTGGCATTTCGGTGCGTTCCTGCTCGCGCGCGAGCCGTGGGACCGCGAGAAGGTGATCGGCCATTGGCGGGCGTGGATCATCAAGGGCTTTTTCGGCGCCTTCATGATCTCGATTCTGCCCGGTGGCTTCGCTGCGGTGGTGAATGCGAACCTCGCCGATCTGGCAAGCCAGCCCGGGGCACTGGCTTTGGCGATGATCGAACTGCTGTTCGTGATCGACGTGCAGATCGGCACCGTCGGCTACCTGATGACGCTACGTCCGCTCGACAGCCATATCCGCAGCGGAAATCCCTTCCTCGCCGGATGGATTGCCGCGCTGCTGTGCTATCCGCCGTTCGTCTACGGCGTGATGGATGCTGGTGGCCTGCTCGCATACGAATCGAATGCTCCCGGCTGGCGCCACTGGCTGGCGGACAGCCCGATGCTGCTGTCGCTGTGGGGCGGTTGGCTGGTCATGCTGACCGGCGTCTATGCTTGGGCGACGATGGTCTTCGGGCTTCGCTTTTCGAACCTGACCTATCGCGGTGTGATTACTCACGGGCCATATCGCTTTACCCGCCATCCCGCGTATCTCTCCAAGAACCTGTTCTGGTGGAGCGCGGCGCTTCCATTCCTCGTCACCGATGGTGGCCCGATGGAGGCGTTGCGCAATGTCGTGGGTCTCTCGCTGGTGTCAGCGATCTATTACTGGCGCGCGCGCACCGAAGAAGCCCACTTGCTGGGCGAGGACGCCAAATACCGCGAATATCATGCATGGATGAGCCAGCACGGCATTATCACCGCACCGCTGGCAGCGCTGGGCCGCGCCATAACGCGCGGTCGCAGCAGCGAAGAGCTCCAACCGGCGGAATAACCGCCTGCGCTAGAAGCTGTACTTGTAGACCCGGCTGATATCGCCGCCCCATTCGCCATGATAGCGATCGAGCATGCGCTGCGCGGGCGAGCGCCCGCTCTCGACGATCTCTTCCAGCGTCTGAAGGAAGCCTGTCTCGTTATCGCCGCTGGTATTCAGGCGTGCACGCGCAGTCAGGCCCGACTTTGCGATGGCGAGCACTTCACGCCCGAGGTCTTGCAAGGTCCTGCCGCCGGGAACGGCTGCGGCCAGCCCTTCCTTGGGGACCGCGTTGCGCAACGCCTCGCGCTCTTCCATCGACCAGTGCTTCACCAGGTCCCACGCGGCATCGAGCGCGGTCTGATCGTATAGCAGGCCGACCCACAGCGCGGGGAGGGCGCAAATACGGCTCCACGGGCCGCCATCGGCGCCGCGCATTTCGAGGAAGCTTTTCAGGCGCACTTCGGGAAACGCGGTGGAGAGGTGATCCCACCAGTCGCTTTCCGTCGGCTTTTCTCCGGGAAGGATGCTCAGCTTGCCATCGAGGAAGTCGCGGAAGCTCAGCCCTGCAGCGTCGAGATATTTGCCTTCGCGGAAGACGAAATACATCGGCACGTCGAGCATGTAATCGACCCAGCGATCATAACCGAAGCCATCCTCGAACACGAAGGGCAGCATGCCGGTGCGGTGCGGGTCCGTGTCCGACCAGATATGGCTGCGATAGCTGAGATAGCCGTTGGGCTTGCCTTCGGTGAAGGGCGAATTCGCGAATAGCGCGGTCGCCAGCGGTTGGAGCGCCAGGCCGACGCGGAATTTCTGCACCATGTCGGCTTCGCTGCCATAATCGAGGTTCACCTGGATGGTGCAGGTGCGCAGCATCATGTCGAGACCAAGGCTACCGACGCGCGGCATGTGCCGCATCATGATCTCGTACCGGCCCTTGGGCATTACCGGCAGGTCTTCGCGGGTCTTGTCCGGCCACATGCCGAGGCCGAGGAAACCGACTCCGCACCGCTCGCCGATTTCCTTGACCTGGGCGAGATGACGACCGGCCTCGTTGCAGGTCTCGTGAAGGTTTTCGAGCGGGGCACCCGACAATTCGAGCTGCCCGGCCGGTTCGAGGCTGACCGTCCCGTCATCGCCAGCCATCGCGATAACCTTGCCGCCTTCTTCAACGGGCTTCCAGCCGAAATCCTGCAAATTCAGTAGAATGTCACGAATACCGCAGGGCTCGTCGTAACTCGGCGCGGAAAAATCCTTGCGCCGGTAGACGAGCTTTTCATGCTCGGTGCCGATCCGCCAATCGGCTTTCGGCTTCTCGCCCTTGCGCATCGGTGCGACCAGCTGATCGCGGCTTTCGATGACGGGATCGTCTTCGCTCGATGCATTGCGCGTGCTCATGTGCGTTGCGTTAGAAAACCGATTGCCGGGAGGAAAGGCATTTATTCTTGTGCTCCCCGACTCTCGGCCCAGTCTCCAGCCTGGGCCATCCATATGCTGAGAGAGGCGATAGCCGCAGTTTCACCGCGCAGGATGCGTGGGCCCAGCGTGATGGGTACGGATTGCGGCAGGGCGCGGATTGTCGCGCGTTCGGCATCGTCGAAGCCGCCTTCCGGGCCGATCAGGAGCGCTGCAGGCGTGCCATGTTTCGCAAAAGCACTGGCCGCCTCCATCCCGCCTTCCTCGTCGGCGAAGAACAGCGTTCGATCCGGCAGCCAATCGGCCAACAGCGCGTCGAGTTTCGTCGGCGGCGCCAGATCCGGCAGCGCGGTACGCGCGCATTGCTCGGCAGCTTCGGTCACGATGGTGCGTGCGCGCTCGGGATTGAGCTTGTCGGCCACACAGCGGCGCGTGACAATCGGGTGGATCGCAGCGACGCCCAGCTCGGTCGCCTTCTCCAGCACCAGGTCGAAGCGATCTTTTTTCAGGAGTGCAGGGCACAGCCACAGATTGGGCACGGTTTCCCGTGGGCGCAGATGACTGACAATTTCCAGTGTGACATCTCGCTTGCCGACTTCGCCTGCGTATGCGGCCCATTCGCCCGTCGCGTTGTCCATCAGCATGACCGTGCTACCGGGCTGAATACGCATCACCTTGATAAGGTAGTGGGCTTGTGGCCCGTCGATTGCGATCCTCGCATCCGGCGAAAGCCGTTGTTCGACAAACAGGCGCGGCGCGCTCTTGGGAGGCCAGGCAGGGGTTGCGGGCATTCTGAATCCGTTAGACGAGCGCCGGGTCGCACGCTAGTACGCGCGCATGACTGCTCGCACGACCCAGTATCTGATCGGGGCTGTCTTCGCCGTTCTTGGCGCCTGGGCGCTTTTGGCGCCGGATTCCGTGATCGAACTGGCGGTTCGCCCCGAGTTCCAGAGTGATGACTATCTGGCGAAGTTTGCACTTGCGTGTTTCGGGGCGCAGGCGTGTCTCTTCGCGCTTGTCGCATTTACCGCAATCTTCACGAAACGCACCTTTGCGGCATATGGGATCGCACTGCTGCCGTTCTTCGTATTCAACTACTGGTTCTATTTCCGTGTGCCGCTGCTCACCGAAGTGGGTCTGCTCGACTTCGTCGGCAATCTGATCATGCTGGGCCTATGCTGGCATGGATGGCGCGTGGCAGAGAGATGACCGCAGATATCGTCCCGGACACTGAGCACCGCGGGTTGATTGCCCGATTGCCGCAGCCAGCGCGCGATCTTGCACAACTGGCCCGTTTCGATCGGCCTATCGGCTGGTGGCTGCTATTCTGGCCCTGCGTCGTCGGCGTATGGCTGAGCGGGGCAGGCTGGCAATGGGGCACGATTTGCTGGTTCCTGCTTGGCAGTATCGCGATGCGCGGTGCGGGCTGTGTCTATAACGATATCACGGATTCCGAGCTCGACCAGAAGGTTGCGCGCACCGCGAGCCGTCCGATTGCGAGCGGCAGGGTAAGCAAGCAGACGGCATGGATCTGGCTGAGTGTGCTTTGCCTGGTCGGGCTGATCGTGCTGCTGCAACTCTCGCTGCTGGCACAGGTTATTGCGCTGGCGAGCCTGCTGCTGGTCGCCGCCTATCCTTTCATGAAGCGGATTACATGGTGGCCTCAGGCATGGCTGGGCCTCACCTTCAACTGGGGCGTGCTGGTGGGCTGGGCAGCGTTCGGCGATGCGGGATGGGCTGCGCCGATTGCCGTGTATCTGGGGTGCGTCCTGTGGACCGTGGGCTACGACACGATCTACGCATTGCAGGATCGCGAGGATGATGCGCTGGTGGGCATCCGTTCGTCCGCGTTGCGGATGGGCGGCAAGGTGAAGCAGGGCGTGGCGATCTGTTATGGCGGCGCCGTGCTGCTGTGGGCGCTCGGCTTCTGGCTGCTGCGCGCGGACTGGGTTTCATGGCTCACCTTGATGCCCGTCGGATGGCATCTGGCATGGCAGGTGCTGACGCTGGACGAGAAGGACCCGGACAATCCATTGCACCGCTTCAGGTCGAACCGCATGGCGGGCATGCTGCTTGCAGTCGCTTGCTTCGTTGTTGGGAACGCAGGGGTTTAGCGAGTTTCCATCGCGGCAGCCGTCCGCCCACCTCCCCACCCGTCCACCATAGTCTGACGCCATCATTGGTGGCCGGGTGGGGAGGTGGGCGGCCGATGGCCCACAACCAATGACTGCCCGCTGTTTACTTTTCGTTCCGCACCGCATTAGACCGGGGCATGGCCGCGCCGACGCCCGAACCACCCGCCTTGCCCGCGCTCCATGCCAGCCATGCAGGGCTGTGGCTGGCGGCGCCCGATGGGACTACGCAAGAAGTCGGCAAGGGGCAGGCGATCAATGCCTGCGCCGATACGCCGGTGCTGATGCTCAACGCGCCGCTGGTCTCCGCGCGGCTGGGATACCCGGACCTATCCGGGCTCGACCTGCTGGAATTGTACGCCTTCCTGCATCCCGCGCGCTTCTGTGTGCCGACGCCGAAGGGTCTTGCTGCCGCACTCGATATCGACCCGCCGGGGGGCGATGCGGCGACGCCTGCCTTCCTGCGCATCGCGCTCTCCGCGATGCTTGCAGTGTGCGAGCGCGACAACTGGGCCGAGCGACACGGAGCCTGGAGCACTCTGCAATCGCTCGCTCGCGCGCGCTGGCCTTGGGCGCAGGTGCTCGCCCCCTTCGTCGCGAAGCCGGAGCGGGCCGAGCGTTGGCTCTTCGCAACCCTGCCGGAGTGGGAGGACGCGCCCGAAAGGCCTCAGCCCGCGCAGGTCTCGATCAGCGAAGAGGAGGTGCAGGGCCAGCTTGCCCGGCTGACTGGGGAGGGAGCGGAACAGCGGGAAGGCCAGCGCGCCTATGCTGCCGAAGTCGCGCGCATTTTTGCGCCGCGTGAGAAGCGATCCAAGCCGAACCTTCTGCTCGCGCAGGCGGGCACCGGGATCGGCAAGACGCTGGGGTATCTCTCGCCTGCCAGCGTCTGGGCTGAGCGAGCACAGGGTACTCTCTGGGTCAGCACCTATACTAAGAACCTCCAGCGCCAGTTGCGGCGGGAAAGCCGCCGTGCATGGCCCGAGAAGCGCGCCGATGGGAGCGCGCCTGTGGTGGTACGCAAAGGGCGCGAGAATTACCTGTGCCTGCTCAACCTGGAAGATGCGATACAGGGCGGGTTCGCCGGCCGGGGAGCCGTGCTGGCGCACCTGGTAGCCCGCTGGGCGCAGTATTCACGCGATGGCGACATGATCGGCGGCGACCTGCCCGGCTGGCTCGGCACGCTGTTTCCCCGGCGCGGGATCACCGCACTGACCGACCAGCGCGGCGAATGCGTCTATGCCGGATGCCCGCACTACCGGAAATGCTTCATCGAACGCGCCGCGCGCACCTCCGCGCAGGCCGATCTGGTGATCGCCAACCATGCGCTGGTGATGATCAATGCAGCACGCGGCCGCCACCACGGACATCCGCCAACACGTTTGATCTTCGACGAAGGCCACCACGTCTTCGACGCCGCCGACAGTACCTTTGCCGCCGCACTTAGCGGACAGGAAGCGATCGAGCTGCGCCGCTGGATTATCGGGCCGGAGCGCAACACGCGCGGTCGGCGGCGCGGGCTTGCTGCAAGGCTGGCAGACGTTTCCTCCTATGACGATGCGGGTGGCGAGGCAGTCGAGGCCGCCATCGAGGCGGCGCAGGCGCTGCCAGCGGACGGCTGGCTGGGCCGGATAGGCGAGGGTGCGCCGTCCGGTCCGCTGGAGGAGCTTCTCGCGCAAGTACGCGCGACAGTGTTCGCGCGGGACGAGAGCGGCGGTTCCGAAGCGGGCTACGGGATCGAGACCGAGATTGCCGATCCGCCGGGGCCGCTGGTCGAGGCCGCTCAGGAAGCCCAGGGCGCGCTGGCGGACCTGCGGAAGCCGCTGCTGAAGCTTGGCCAAAGGCTGGAGGCGGTGCTGGAGGATGCGCCCGACTGGCTCGACAGCCAGGGCCGCGCACGGATCGAAGGCGCCCGGCATTCGCTCGCGTGGCGAATAGACCTGATCGTTGCTTGGGAAGCCTTGCTCGGCCGCATTGGCGGCTTGGCGGACGCCGATTTCGTCGACTGGCTGGCGGTCGACCGGTTTGAATCGCGCGAATACGATATCGGGCTGCACCGACGGTGGCTCGATCCGATGAAGCCGTTTGCCAAGGTCGTGCTCGAGCCTGCACATGGCGTGATGCTGACCAGCGCCACCTTGGCCGATCGGGATTCGCAAGGGGAGGTCGATTGGGCGCGGGCGATTGCCGCGAGTGGTGCTGACCATATCGGGCTCAATCCACACCTCACCAGCCAGCCGAGCCCGTTCGACTATGCCAGCAATGCCGAGGTGCTGATCGTGACGGATATCAGGCGTGGCGACATGGCAGGGCTCGCCGGGGCTTATGCCCGGCTGATCGAGGCTTCGGGCGGTGGCACGCTGGGGCTGTTCACCGCGATCAAGCGCTTGCGGGCGGTCCACGCGCGGATTGCCGACCGGCTCGCCCGCGCACAACTGCCGCTCTACGCACAGCACGTTGACCCGATCGACACCGGGACGCTAACCGATATTTTCGGTGACGATCCGCGCGCCAGCCTCCTCGGTACCGATGCCCTGCGCGACGGGATCGATGTTCCCGGAGAAAGCCTGCGCAGCGTCGTGCTTGAGGCGGTACCCTGGCCTCGGCCTACCATCCTGCATCGCGCGCGCCGGGCTGCCTTTGCGGATAGTGAGGGCGGGGGCGGCGCCTATGACGACAGGATCATCCGCGCGCGGCTTGCGCAGGCATTCGGGCGCCTGATCCGCTCGCGCGACGATAGCGGCCACTTCGTCGTCCTGTCTGCTGCATTCCCGAGCAGACTGCTCAACGCCTTTCCTTCAGGAACACCGATCCATCGCGTTTCGCTCGACGAGGCAGTTTCCCGCCTTGCCGCCGGGCCGCCTGCAAGGCAGGGAGGGTTCTCACCCGCCGGGCTCGATGTGCCAGCGGGGTGAGGCCGGAGCGATGATGAGGCTGGACACGTGAAATATCTCGGCCTGTTGCGACACGCAAAGTCCGACTGGGGCGATCGCGATCAACGCGACTTCGACCGCGGGTTGAACGATCGCGGGCGCAATGGTGCGCGTGTGATCGGGCGGCATATCAGGCGTGAGGGCCGCGAATGGGATATGCTGCTCGCCAGCCCGGCTGTGAGGGTGAAAACGACGCTGGAGGAAGCCGCGCTCGGCATCGAGCCCGTGTACGACCGGCGGCTCTATCTAGCAGGCCCCGAAAATCACTTCGAGCTGGTGAAGGAACTTGCTGGCGATGCGCGCTCGGTCCTGATTGCCGCCCATAATCCGGGTTTGCAGGACGTGGTCCTCGCGCTGGTTTCCAGCGAGCACGAGACAGCCGATTTTCGCGAGGCAATGGTCAAGTTCCCGACCGCCGCCTACGCGGTGCTGGAACTGCCCATCGACGACTGGAGCGAGCTGGGCGCACCGGTCGCCACGATGGTTCACTTCATGCGGCCACGCGATCTGGACCCGAATCTCGGCCCAGAAGAATAGGGCCCCGGAAATCGCGTCTAGTCGATGACGTTGCGCGGGCCCTGGCCCTTGGCGGCCAGGGTGTCCTCGGGATTATAGAGCGCGCATTTTTTCAGGCTGAGGCAGCCGCACCCGATGCAGCCATCCAGATTGTCGCGCGCCCGCTCCAGTTCCGCGATGCGGGCATCCAGCTGGTCTCGGATGGCACGGCTAATGGCGGACCAGTCCCTTGCGTTCGGAGTGCGACCATGCGGCAATTTGATGAGCTGCGCCTCGATCTCGCCAAGTGTTAGCCCAAGTCGCTGTGCGATCAGGATGAAGCTGAGGCGGCGGATATCGGACCGCAGGAAACGCCGCTGGTTGCCGCCGGTCCGGTGTGGCTCGATCAGGCCCTTGCCTTCGTAATAGCGGATGGCCGACACGCTGAGCCCCGTACGGCGGGCGAGGTCCCCGATAGGCAGCAGATCGTTCGCATTCATCGATCACGGCGATAGGATAAATATCTCTTGACCTCAAGTAAGCTTGAGGTTGCACAAGGTTGGCGCTGTTGAAGCGGCGCCGCACTGGCTCCGCGTGATTGATGGAGCTTTGCAATGCCGACAGGACGACTGGAACACGCCAATATCTCGGTCACGGACCCGGACCGCAGCGCCGCATTGCTGGTCGATCTGCTGGGTTGGCACGAGCGCTGGAAAGGACCGTCGATGAATGGCGGGCGGACCATCCATGTGGGCAGCGGTGACGCCTATGTTGCGCTCTACACAAGTGCGGAAGTGCGCGGCGACTACGCAAAAGGCAACCCGCTCAACCATATCGCGTTCGAGGTCGATGATCTTCCTTCAGCCGAGACGATTGTAAAAGCGCACGGCCTCGAACCTTTCGGCCATGGAGACTACGAGCCGGGTCGCCGCTTCTACTTCTTCGACTGGGACGGGATCGAGTTCGAGGTGGTCAGCTATGAATGAGCCCGTGCTGAGAAAGCCGCTCTTCGACAAACGGAAGATCGAAGAGAAAATGAGTACGCAATGTGACGATTTCGTGCCGAAACGGTCCTCCACTTACCGCTGGCCGGTGTTGGCCTATCGCAAGTTTTTGCGCGCTAAGCGTTGATTTTACTTGAGGTTCTGGTTTCCTGAACAATCGTTCAGGGGAACGGCGTCGAAAATGTCTCCGTTTTTAGGGGACTATGTTGAAGCACGCACATACCGCTCGTTGCGCTCCCGTCGCGATTGCCGCGATGCTGGCGCTTGGAACAACCCCGGCACTCGCGCAGGATGCGTCGAGCGCCACAACCACGGCCCAGCCGACCCAGACTACGGTACCGACGGTCAGTACGGCGCCGCCGCCGATCACCTCGTCTACGCCAGCGCCTGCGCCAGAGACGACGCAGCCGGATCAGCGCAGGGTTGTCCTGCCGCCTAGCACGACCGCTCCGTCGCAATCGACGGTCGCTCCCGCGCCTGTTGTGGACCAGCCGACCGAACCAGTGCAGGAGACTCCTCGCTCGACCGAGGCTCCCGCAGCTGCCTCCGAAAGCCGCAGTTCGGCATCCAGCCGCACTGCTCGTACAAGCGCTGCAACCAGGACAACATCCGATACGGCTCCTGTTACCTCCACTCCGACCACCGGATCGGGTGAGACCACCGACCTCGGCGTGACGAATTCGGATACGATGACCGAGGCTGCCGCGCCTGTTGCAACCCGTGCGACGGTCGAACCCGAGGCAATGGCCGTGTCGCCGCAGGCGGATGAGAGCCTGACCATAACCGAAATCGTCTCGCTGGCGCTCATGGGCCTCGTGCCGATCGGTATCCTCGCCCTGTTACTGTTCGCCTTTGCGCGGCGTCGGAAGCGGGCCAATGCCATGCGAGCCGAGAGCACCGCTTCGGCAAACGCCGATGTGATCGCAAATCGCCAGTCGGTCGACCAGCCGCGCACCGTCACGGTCATGCCGGCAAGCACGGAAACTCGCACGCCGAGCGAACCTTCCATTGCGGATGGTTTCACCGGGACGTCGGCCACGATCACTCCGGTTGCCGCTGCACGGATGAACCGCCGCGACGATTTTGGTGGCTTGCCACACACAGGCGCTTCTGTCGCCCTGCCGGCCAAGGCGCCCGAAAGCGCGGAAGAGCGAGAGGCCCTGCTGAAGCGGATGACCGACGCAAAGCCGGACCGTGCCAATCCCTTCACGGCACGCAAGGCCCGTCGCCATCGGGCAAAGCTGATCCTCGCCTCGCTGGGTCGCAAGTTCGAAAGCGGTCCGCCCAAGATGGACCTGAGCCAGTACCCCAACAACTGGCCGGCGCTCGCGACGCGAAGCGACAAGGCAGCGGCCTAACCTCCCCCTGAGGGTCGCAGCTACGTGGCCGGGCCGGAGCAATCCGGTCCGGCCATTCGCTTGCCGCCATTCGCGCTTGCAACATGCCAGTTGCTGCGCAACAGGCATGTCATCATGAGCATGCAAGATCTGATCGCCGCCGCCCGCACGTCCAAGGCCTGGCCGTTCCAGGAGGCTCAGCGCCTGCTCAAGCGCTATCCCGACGGTATCAAGCCCAATGGCGAGCCGGTTCTGTTCGAAACGGGTTACGGGCCGAGCGGACTTCCGCATATCGGCACCTTTCAGGAAGTGCTGCGGACCACGCTGGTGCGCCGCGCGTTCGAGGCACTGATCGGTGCTCGACCCGAAGATGGCAAGACACGCCTCGTTGCTTTCAGCGACGATATGGATGGGTTGCGCAAGGTGCCCGAAAATATCCCGAATGCAGAGCTGCTCGAAGCGAACCTGCACAAGCCGCTCAGCCGCATCCCCAACCCGTTCGGCAGCGATCACCCGAGCTTTGCGCACCATAACAATGCCATGCTGCGCGAATTTCTCGACCGGTTCGGCTTCGAGTACGAATTCGTCGCCGCGAGTGAGCGGTACAATTCGGGTGCCTTTGACGATGCGCTCAGGAGGGTGCTCGCGAACAACCAGGCGATCCTCGACATCATGCTGCCCACGTTGCGCGCGGAGCGTGCGGCGACGTATTCTCCGATCATGCCGATCAGCCCGGTGACCGGCCGCGTGCTGCAGGTGCCGGTCGAAGTGGTCGATGCGGATGCGGGCACCATCCGTTTCACCGATGAGGATGGGACAGTGGTCGAGCAGTCCGCCCTCGGGGGAATGTCCAAGCTGCAGTGGAAGGTCGACTTCGCGATGCGCTGGGTCGCGCAGGATGTCGATTACGAGATGTACGGCAAGGACCTGACCGATACCGGCGTGCAATCGGGCAAGATTGCGAGGGTGTTGGGCGGTCGCAAGCCGGAAGGGCTGATCTACGAACTGTTCCTCGACGAGAAGGGAGAGAAGATCAGCAAGTCCAAGGGCAACGGCCTGACGATCGACGAATGGCTGACCTATGGCAGCGAGGAATCGCTGGGCTTCTACATCTTCCCCAATCCCAAGAGCGCCAAGCAGTTGCATGTCGGGGTGATCCCGCGCGCGGTCGACGATTACTGGCAGTTCCGTGAGCGCCTGCCCGAACAGGAGCTGGACAAGCAGCTGGGCAACCCCGCGTGGCACCTGCTGCGCGCCAATGGTGGCTATACCGCCGAGGAAGCGCCGGGCGCGGGCGACAGCCTGCCGGTGACCTACGGCCTGCTGCTTAACCTGGTTGGCGTAATGGGTGCGACGGCGACGCGCGATCAGGTCTGGTCTTACCTTGGCAATTATATCGAGGACCCGGATCCCGCAATGCACCCGGAACTGGATACGCTGGTCGGCACAGCGCTTGCCTATAATCGTGATTTCATTGCACCCTCGCTCAAGCGTCGCGCCCCTGCACCGAACGAGGCGGAGGCCTTGCGTGCGCTGGACGGGGAACTCGCTGCTGTTCCCGCCGACATGAGCGCCGAGGATTTGCAAACCATCGTCTACGAGATCGGCAAGCGCGAGGAGTTCGGCTTCGAGTCCCTGCGCGACTGGTTCAAGGCGCTGTACGAAACGCTGCTCGGCTCCGAACAGGGACCACGTATGGGCAGCTTCATCGCGCTCTATGGCGTGGCCAACACCCGCGAACTGATCGCCGAGGCACTGGCTGAGGCCTGATCCCTCAACCCCATTTGCGGGTGCGGTACCACTTGGTGATGACGTACTTCACACCCTCGGTAACGGGGGTGCCCGCGTGCAGCGTATCGATATTCGGCGTGCCATCGGGGTTGGCATTGTTCCACACCATCAGGACACCCGCCTTGGGCGCAATCTGGATCCCGAGCTTCGGAAAGGCCGTTGCTCCGCCCCTTTCCAGCGTGTTGAGGAACATCATCGCGGTCCAGCTGCGCTGGCCTCCGTTCTTGCGCTCCCGCTTCCAGTAATCCTCGGCAGGATAGAAGAAATCGTGATGGTCCTTGAACTGCTGGCCCGGCTGGTAACGCTGGCCCTGCATGGCCTCACCCACCTTGGCAGGCATGCCCAGCGTATCGTCGATCCGGCGACTGATCATCCTGATCATCGGATCGGCCGGATCGAGATTGCCCGAATAAGAGGTGCGATATCCCTCGCGCTCGGTGCCGGAATAGAGTGAGCTCGGCTGGGCAACCAGATCGATCATCCCTGCCAGCGTGCGGCATTCGTTGGAGGTCAGGAACTCGCCGATCGCATAGATCTCGGCCTTGTCGCTCGGCACCTTGTAGGCCTTGGGATCGGCATCGAGCCGGGTGCGGACGATCTTGCCTGCGCGTACCAGCGCATCCTGATCGGGAACTTTGGTTTTCGTGTCTGCCATGATGGCGAACCTATCAAGCGAGCGGGCTGCGATCTAGAGCCTTGCATCGCCTGTAGGACAGCAAAAAAGCAACGCCCCGCCGGTACGAAACCGACGGGGCGCTTTGTGTTGGATCCGGCGTGTTCTTACCAGAAGAAGTCGTAGATCACGTCGACCACTTCGCCGGTGTAGATATTCACCAGCATCACGTCGTCGTAGTAACGGACCCATTTGTACGGCCCGTAGACTTCGGGCAGGCGATAGGTCCAAGGATCGTTGATCCAGTACCGGTTGCCGAAGAACAGGCTGCCCAGCGTAAAGCCGATGCTCAGGCGACGATAGCTGTAGTTGCGATAGGGCGCGTAGTACCGGCCGAGATTGTAATGGCGGCGGTTCTGCGCGCGATAACGCTGCCAGTCGTACCGGCGATCGTTGCGCCAGCCGCGGTTCCACCGACGCTGGTCGCGACGGTCCGCCCGATAATCGCGGCGCTGGTCGCGGCGGTCGTAGCGATTGTCCTGCCGCTGGTTGCGCCGGTCGTAACGATTGTCCTGGCGCTGATTGCGACGATCTGCGCGGTTATCGCGGCGCTGGTCGCGGCGGTCGTAGCGGTTTTCCTGGCGCTGGTCGCGACGGTCGTAGCGGTTATCGCGGCGGTTTTGCTGATTTTGCTGCGCACGATAGGCTTCACGGGCCTGAAGGCGAGCATCCCATGCCGACTGCGAACCGCCACCGCGCTGCTGCTGTGCCTGGCGGTTCTGCTGGCGATTGCCGCGGTTGTCCTGTCGGGCCTGCTGGCGGTTGGCGCGATTGTTCTGCCGCGTTTCGCTCCGGTTGGCGCGGTTGTTCTGCCGCGCTTCGCTCCGGTTGCTGCGATTGTTCTGGCGTGTTTCGCTGCGATTGGCACGATTGCCCCGTCGCGTCTCGCCATCGCGGGGCGGGCGTTCGGCGATCGTACCGCTCGCGCCGATCGAGGTCAGCACCGTGGTCGGCTGCGCTTCGGCAGCAGAAGCGGTGGCGGGCAGGCCGGTGGCGGCAAGCGCCAGACCCAGCGCGGTGAGCCCGCTATATCGGAAAAGCTGTGGTAGGTCGTACATGATGTGTCCTTGCGGCTCCCTTAGTTGCTTTTTGGCCAAAGGAAGTTGCGCCCACCATGCGACTCCGTTTGTCCCGCATTGATACATGCCTGATACGCGCTGACACGTTTCTGAACATGCAGCAAGGGCAATTGTTAAGGTTTCTATGCATCTTGATGAATGATAGCCTTTCGCGAGCCGATTGACAGCATCGGATCGAGCGTGCGTAGGGGCGCTCATGCTGGAGACGCTCGACACAGTGCGCGACGATGCCGAGGCGCGGTTGGCACGGGCCGCACAAGATCGCCGTTCTGCGATGCACACCCCCGTTGTCGCGACGGGCAATGCTGACGTCAGGGTCATGGTTTTGCGCGATTTTGACCCGTGGGGCCTGCGCTTTCACACCGATGTCCGCGCGCCAAAGGTCAACATGATCGAGGGTGCTCCGCAAGTTGGCGTACTGTTCTACGACAAGGCCGAAGGGGTGCAGATCAGGGTACGTGGCACCGCGCGGATTGAGCGGGATGGGCCGATTGCCGACGCCGCATGGGAAGAAAGCACCAACTTCGCACGTCGCTGTTACCTAGGCGAAGGGCCGGGCGCGGTTGCCGAAAAGCCAACCTCCGGCCTGCCCGCAGCCTTCGAAGGGCTCGAGCCGACCGATGAGGAGCTGCTACCTGCCAGGGAGAACTTCGCAGTCCTGCTGGTGGATCTGCACGAACTCGACTGGTTCCACCTCGCGCATGATGGTCACCGGCGCGCACTGATCGATCTCGCCACGGGCGAGTCGCGCTGGATTACGCCGTAAAAACGCTCCCCGCCTGACACACCTGACACAGTGTCTAAAGGCAGAAAAACGCCCCCCAAAAAAGACGCGCTTTCCATCCCGCAGGACGTATACATGATCGACCGTGGGAAAGAGCGGACGCTGCCTTATTCCAAGCGCGCGGAGTAGGAAAACCACAAGTGGAAGCGCCGGAATTGCCCGGCGCCGCCCAGGGGTCAGGTCGCAAGGCCCACGGTCGCGCTGGCAGTATATCCGGTGCTGGCCGAACCGCTCATGCTCATCATCATCGCGGTCTGCTGCGCCGCCGAGTTGTCGCCAAACACATTGTCGCTGGCGAGCGAGGTATTGTTGAGCGCGGAGATGCTGCCGGTATAGGTCGGATTCGCCGCATAGAGCGAGGCCAGCACGTCCTTGGGCAGTGAGAACTGCGAGATCAGGCGCGCGGAACGGCCATTGCTGGCGTTTGTCAGGCTGGAGTAAACCTCGAAATGGATGTGCGGGAACCGCCCATTATAGGTGCCGGGCACGATAGTGGTGAAGGTCACCTGCCCGTTCGCATCGGTCGTCTGCAACCCGCGCAGGAAATTCTCTGCCGGCAGGTCGTACAGCGAGTACCGGCCCACGGCATCGCAATGCCAGATGTAGATTACGTAATTGGCGAGAGGTGCGCAGTTATTGTTCACATCGACCAGCGTGACGGTGAAATCCATCTGCGTACCCGCAGCGGTGTTACCGCCATTGATGCTGGAGCGGATGTCGGCGCGCTGGAAGGCGGCGACGGGCACGACATTCGAGTAGGCACCGCTGGATGTGTTCGTGCCGTCCGCAGGATAGGGGCCGTTGGTTTCCGATGCATAGGAGGTGCAGGTGGAGGAACCGTCGGCGCTGGAGGATGTCGAGGTGGGGGTAGGGGTGCTGCCGGAGGACCCGCTGGAGGATGAGCCGGTCGAGGTCGAGAGCGCATTGTCCGCCCCGCAAGCAGCAAGCATCACGCCGGTCGATGCCATCCCGAACAGGCCGAGTGCGCGCCTGCGGTCGATGACTTGCGCGCGCTCCAGATCGTCTGCCAGCGCGGGCCGCGCATGGTCGTGGTACTTGCGCGCCGTTCCGGTTGCGAATGGCTGTTCCGTATCTTCCATTATGTGCTCCACCAAGGTTGCCCCCAACCCTGCGCTGCACTGCGATATTCGGAATTCTCCCCGCGATTACAGCCTCATTTTGTATCGCGAGGCGGGTTTCGTGTCGCGGTGTGTAACGCGAAAGGCGGGTTGGGGGCGGTTCTCCCGGCTGCGCTTATCCGCCCGGCAACCCGGCCGCCTCGGCGATGACCCACAGCCCGATGGCGAGGAACAGGAGCGCGGCGACGATCCGCACCGACTTGAGCGATATGCGCTCGATGATCGCGTTGCCAAAACAGACGGCGGGCACGTTCGCGAGCATCATGCCCAGCGTGGTACCAAGCGCGACCCGCAGCACACTCTCGAACTGCGCGCCCAGCGCTATGGTTGCGACCTGTGTCTTGTCTCCGATCTCGACCAGGAAAAAGGCGATGGTTGTGGTCAGGAAGGCCCCGAAGCGGCCCGGCTTGGGCTCGTCGTCTTCCTCGAATTTGTCAGGGATGAGGGTCCACGCCGCCATCGCGACGAAGCCAATACCCACGGCATAGCGGAACCACTGCCCGTCGAGCAGGCCTGCGATCGTATGGCCGAGGAAGGCGGCGATGCCATGGTTGGCGAGCGTTGCGACGAAGATGCCGAGAATGATCGGCACCGGCGCACGAAACCGCGCGGCGAGCACGATGGCGAGCAGCATGGTCTTGTCGCCGATCTCGGCCAGCGCGACCACGGCGGTAGAGGTGAGGATGGCGTCCACTTGAGTATCTCCGGGCCGGGCGAACAAGACTGCAACGGCACATGACCTCCCGCCCGGCCAGGCGGAAGTCAGGTGCCATTGGTCTTGCCCGTGCGGATTACTCCGCGCCCCTGCGCCACGACCTCTCGGCCGAGTATGTTGACGCGAGGGAACCGCTGCGTGCGCTGCGGTGGGCTACTCCCCAGATGACGGGTGCGGGTTAGCGGAGGGGAGGGGGAGGGGCAAGGGTGAGCGACGAGAAGCTCACATTATGGTCAGGATAGTATGGTTCGTGATTTCCACGAATTTCCAAGACCAAGTCTGTTCTAAAATAGCTCTAGCCCATATTTTCCTGGAAAACCGAACCGCTACAAGAGATTTAAGCGCGTTTTTATGGGAGATCGGGCCATGTCAAGGAGCTTCCTTCCTTTCGACGGATCGAAGTATCGCTGCGTTCGTGCAGATATTCACATCGACGAATTAAAATCGATATTATCACGCTATACAGAAAATATGCCATTTAACCTGTATTTCGAGACATCGAACGTGAGAAATCTACGAGCATTCTTTGGGGTTGTTGGATACCCTCCGGCGATTGCTTCATTTGCGCTAGGAGATGTCATTCACAGTTTAAGGTCATCGCTCGACCATCTGGCTGGAGATTTAGCTAGGTTGAATCGACGATCGCCCAGAAGCGTGGGCTTCCCAATATCTGACAGCGCGAGTTCTCTGAAAAGCGCTATAGAAAATAGAAACTTTCGTCGCGTTTCGAAAGATTGCTTAGAAAAATTAAATGAAATATCTCCGTACAAAGGAGGAAATGACGCGCTGTATTACTTAAACAAGATTAGTAACTTCGATAAGCATTCTATATCTATTCCGATTTGGCCGCAGTTTGAATGCAAAGAATTGATTGTAGCTCCTCCGGTGGGAAGTGAGACAATATTTTACAATTTTAAGGCTGACCCGGATGCACGACTTAATGTCAATTATCTTCCATACTCAATGAAGTTTATAAATGCTTCAACAAAAATGGTCTTTCACCAAGACGTAGAGGCGGATCTTAAGGGCCTTGAAGTGATTGGAATGGTAGAAGATATAAGAGATACTGTCAGAGATGTAATTTCGCAATTTGAGAAAGTCACAACCGGTAGAAATAGACCTTTTCCAAAAAAATTCGTGGAAAATACTATTTCGGCTTCGACGCCCCCGCGTCCTAAAGTTTTTGTCAAAGAGGCCGATGCATTAATTGAGACAGGGAGCACTTGGGATCTTTCCGAGGCATGGTCACTAATCCAGCGCGGAGAGGATGCTCGATTTGGGCTCTTTCGATCTACCGCGTCAGCTTTTTATACGCCAACCGCGTAGGCCGATCCGCCGCGTCGCCCAGGCGCCGCCGCTTGTCTTCCTCGTAAGCCTCGAAGTTGCCCTCGAACCATTCGACGTGGCTGTTGCCCTCGAAGGCGAGGATATGCGTCGCGAGCCGATCCAGGAAGAAGCGGTCGTGCGAGATGACCACGGCGCAGCCAGCGAAGTTCTCGATCGCGTCTTCCAGCGCGCGCAGGGTTTCCACGTCGAGGTCGTTGGTCGGTTCGTCCAGCAGCAGCACGTTGCCGCCTTCCTTGAGCATCTTGGCCATGTGCACGCGATTGCGTTCGCCGCCCGATAGCTTGCCGACGTTCTTCTGCTGGTCCTGGCCCTTGAAGTTGAACGCGCCCACGTAGGCGCGCGTGCTCATGTCGTGGCCGTTGACCTTCATGTAATCGAGCCCGTCGGAGATTTCCTCCCACACATTGTTGCTCGCAGTCAGGTCGTCGCGGCTCTGGTCGACATAGCCCAGGTGCACGGTGTCGCCGATCTTGATGGAGCCCGAGTCCGGCTGTTCCTGCCCGGTGATGATGCGGAACAGCGTGGATTTGCCCGCGCCGTTGGGGCCGATGATGCCCACGATGCCGCCCGGGGGCAGGGTGAAGCTCAGGTTTTCGAACAGCAGCTCGTCGCCGAAGCTCTTGGTCAGGTTATGCGCCTCGATCACTTGGCTGCCGAGGCGTTCGGGCACCTGGATGACGATCTGCGCCTTGCCCGGCTTGCGGTCATTCTGCGCGTCCTGCAGCTGTTCGAACTTGCGCAGGCGCGCCTTGGACTTGGTCTGGCGGCCCTTGGGGTTCTGCCGGATCCACTCGAGCTCTTCTGACAGCGCCTTCTGGCGGCCGCTTTCCTCGCGCTCTTCCTGCGCCAGCCGCTTGGCTTTCTTGTCGAGATAGGTCGAGTAGTTGCCTTCGTACGGATAGTAGGACCCGCGATCGAGCTCGAGAATCCAGCCCACCACATTATCG
>NZ_CAXQBM010000019.1:0-7804 GCF_964222115.1 Alteriqipengyuania sp. | reverse complement strand
CTGCCGCGCTGGTCCACGAAGGGGGAATCAGCAGCATCGCCGATAATGCGTGAGTAACCGCCTACCGCGAAGATCGCGAGGCCGCCATTGGTCAGATCGCCATCGAGGTCGATCCCGCCGATCAGCGTCGCGCCGACCTTGTTGAAGCCCGCGCCTGCATCGTAGACGGGTAATCCGCTGGCAAGCGCCTGCGCGGGAGTGACCGAATAATAGTAATCCTGGAAATCGCCGTCGGCATGCTCTGCGGAGAGGGCGAGGCTCACCGCGATACCGCGGCTTAGCGGCGTGAAATAGGTAATCGAGGGGCTGATCGTCCGGCCCTCGTGCGCGCCCGCGACATCCCACCGCACATCGACGCCCGCGCTGATGCTGTCATAGCCGTGAAGGACACCTGCATAGGTGACCCCTGCGCTCGGCCCGACCTCGATTGCAGTATCCAGTTCACCCGCAGCGGCCACCACGGGGTCTTCGATATCGCCCGTCCGGCTGGTGCGCACCCGCAAGACGGGGCCAAGCGTGAAAGCGACCGGCCCTTCCCCATCCTGCACGAAATCCAGCGCCACACCGGCAGGGCGCGGCTGGATACCGAGCCCCCCAAGGCTCCCCTGGATCAGCGGCAACGGAAATGCCTCGTAATCGTCCGATCCATCGTAGTCGGCGCCATAGGCGACGCCCACGCCGACCTGGATCCAGTCCCCGTCGAGGACCGAACCCTCTTCGACAGGCTCTGGCAGAGTATCGGGATCGGGGCCTGCCTGCGCGAAGGCGGGCGCTGCGCCGATTGTAATAGCGCCCATGGCCAGTAGCGGGAAGATCAATCGCATCTGGGGTAAACTCCTGTTGCGCCTGAAGAACGGGTTGCGATGCGCAACGTTCCACCATCCCCAAGAACCATCCGTTTGCACCATGACGATCCGCGCCCTACGAGCATCGCCATGACAGGGGCCACGCCGCGAACTCGCGCCGACATAGCGATCCTGGGCGGCGGCCTTGCAGGCGGGCTGATCGCGCTTGCGTTGCGGCGAGAGGACCCCGCGCTGGATGTCGTGCTGGTGGAAGCGGGCGATGCGCTGGGCGGCAACCACCGCTGGAGCTGGTTCGAAAGCGACCTCAATTTCGAAGGCGAGGCGCTGCTCTCCCCCTTCCGCAAGACGCACTGGCCGGTCGGCTATGCCGTGCTCTTCCCCGAACATACGCGCACGCTGGACAGCGTCTATTTCTCGCTTTCGTCGGCTGATTTCGACGCTGGTCTGCGGCGCGAGCTGGCCCAGTCGACCATCCGTACCAATCGGGAGGTGGTGGCCGTCGATGCGAAGGGAGCCACGCTGGCCGGTGGCGAAAGGATAGAGGCGCGCTGCGTGATCGACGCGCGCGGCTTCATCCCTTCGGATGCATTCGAGGGGGGCTGGCAGGTGTTCATGGGCCGCCACCTGCGAGCCACAAAACCGCACCAGCTCGACCGGCCGCTGGTGATGGACGCGCGGGTCAAGCAGCACGGTGCCTTCCGCTTCCTCTACACGCTGCCACTTTCGGCGGAAGAGCTGTTCGTCGAGGATACCTATTACCAGGACACGCCCGAGCTGGACCGTTCGACCCTTTCCGCCCGGATAGACCGCTATTGCGCGGCAGTGGGCTGGGAAGGTGAGCCGATGGCGTTCGAAACCGGCGTCCTGCCGGTGGTGACGGGTGGCGACCTCGCCCGCTACCAGCGCGAAGTGCGCGTGCCCGGTGTCGCGATGGCGGGCGCGCGGGCGATGATCGCGCACCCGCTCACCAGCTATACCCTGCCCTTTGCGGTCGAAACCGCGCTGCTGGTGGCGCGCAACCGGGAACTGCCGGGCGAACAGATGGCCGCCCTGCTGGAAGATCACGCGCGCCGCGTCTGGCAGCGCACCGGGTTTTACCGGCTGCTGGGCAAGATGCTGTTCGGAGCGGCGGAACCTGCCCAGCGATACCGCATCTTCTCACGCTTCTATCGCCTGCCCCAGCCTCTTATCGAACGCTTCTATGCCGCCCGGTCGACGGGTGGGGACAAGCTGCGGATATTGACGGGCAAGCCGCCAGTGCCGATTGGGCGTGCGGTGCGTGCCATTACGCAAGGCGGTCAGCCGCTGGTGCAGAAGGAAGGGTCGTGAATTCAATGGCGGACAGCCGTAATGCATGCGTGATCGGCGCCGGGTTCGGCGGTATGGCTCTGGCGATCCGGCTGCAGAGCGCGGGCATCCAGACGACCGTGATCGAAGGACGCGACAAGCCCGGTGGCCGCGCCTATTTCTGGGAGCGCGACGGGTTTACCTTCGATGGCGGGCCCACCGTGGTAACCGATCCCGACTGCCTGAAGGAACTCTGGGCGCTTTCAGGCCATGATATCGCGCAGGATGTGGAGCTGGTCCCGGTCAAGCCGTTCTACCGCCTCAACTGGCCCGACGGCACGAATTTCGACTATTCGAACGATCACGAAGAGCTGTTCGCGGAAATTCACAAGCTCAACCCCA
This sequence comes from Alteriqipengyuania sp., assembly GCF_964222115.1. Taxonomy (NCBI): domain Bacteria; kingdom Pseudomonadati; phylum Pseudomonadota; class Alphaproteobacteria; order Sphingomonadales; family Erythrobacteraceae; genus Alteriqipengyuania; species Alteriqipengyuania sp. The sequence goes on along the minus strand of NZ_CAXQBM010000019.1, from coordinate 5,309 downwards.
AGGATGTCGAGGGCTATCGACGCTTCCTCGATTACTCCGCCGGGGTGTACGAGGAAGGCTATTTGAAGCTGGGCACGGTGCCGTTCCTCGATTTCAAGTCGATGCTCAAGGCCGCGCCCGCACTGGCCAAGAAGCAGGCCTACCGCAGCGTCTATTCGATGGTCTCCAGCTTCGTCGAGAACGAAAAGCTGCGCGAGGCGCTCTCCTTCCACACGCTGCTGGTTGGCGGCAACCCGATGAAGACCAGCAGCATCTATGCGCTGATCCACAAGCTGGAGATGGATGGCGGCGTGTGGTGGACCAAGGGCGGCACCAACCGCCTGATCGCAGGCATGGTCCGCCATTTCGAGCGGCTGGGCGGACGCCTGCGGCTAGGCGACCCGGTGACGGGGATCGAGGTCGATGCCAACCGCGCCAAGAGCGTGCGGACGCAAAGCGGCTTCGTGCAGGGCTTCGATGCGGTCGCCAGCAATGCCGACATCATGCATTCCTACCGCGACCTGCTGGGCCGCTCGCAGCGTGGCTGGAGCATGGGCCGCCGCCTCAAGCGCAAGACCTACAGCCCCGGACTGTTCGTGGTCCATTTCGGGCTCGAAGGCACGTGGCCGGGCATCGCGCACCACATGATTTTGTTCGGCCCACGCTACAAAGGCCTGCTCGACGACATCTACCAGCACGGCGTGCTGCCGGAAGATTTCTCGATCTACCTCCACCACCCGAGCAAGAGCGATCCGAGCATGGCGCCACCCGGGATGAGCACGTTCTACGCGCTGGTGCCGGTCGCCCACCAGGGCAAGCTGCCGGTCGACTGGGACGAGATCGGCCCGCTGCTGGAAAAACGCATCCTCGACGAGGTCGGGCGGCGGCTGGTGCCCGATATCCATAATCGGATCGTGACCAAGTTCAGCTACGCGCCATCCGACTTTGCGCACGATCTCAACGCGCACCTCGGCAGTGCCTTCAGCCTCGAACCCGTGCTGACGCAGAGCGCGTATTTCCGTGGCCATAACCGCGACGATGTGATCCGGAACTTCTACCTCGTCGGCGCGGGCACGCATCCTGGTGCCGGCATTCCGGGTGTTGTCGGCAGTGCCAAGGCGACCGCCGGACTGATGATCGAAGATTTGCAAGCTAAAGGATAATGTACGTGATTACTGCGCTTACCAGTGTGATTGCCGCTATCGCCATGCAGGCCCAGCCGGCGCTCCCCATTCCAGACGGGTGGGAAGGTGTGACGATGCCCGAAGGCGTGATGCCGGGCTGGTTCGCACCAAAGACGCTCGCCGGCGAAAAGGTGGAAGGCGACAGGATCGCGGCAGGCGACTTCCTGACGATCCAGACCAACCCGGCCGGGCAATCCTTCTACGTGATCACCCGCTTCGCCGCGAATTGCGACAAGCCACAGCTCAAGAAGCTGAGCGACAGGGTGTTCAACGCGGCATCGCAGCAGATCTCCGATAGTCCAGCCAGCGCACCCTGGATCAACGTTTACAAGGACCAGACGCCTGCCGAATATGCGGTGTACAAGCATCTGTGCACTGCGACGCCGGAGGCCGATTGAGCATGCTCGCATTGGCGCCCCTCGCGGCCATCGTTGCAATGCAGGCAGGCAGCCTGCCGCCGCTCGATTTTTCGGAGACTTTCACGGGGCATGACGGCACGGTCTACGCGTACGACAAGACGGCCATCAGGCAGATCACGCGCAGCGGCCATACCGTACGCAGCGTGTCGGTACGCGTCACCTATCCTGCATCGGTCAACCCGGTCGTCTCGCAATCCGTGCGAGGCTACTACGTACGGTGCAGTGAGAGGACCGCCGGAGTCCTTAGCTCCATCAATACGGCTCGCGACACCGGGCGCATTTCGATGAACAATACCAAGCTCGAAGCTATCGTCTATCGTCCGTTCGATGAATTGGAATTGGCGGAAAGAGGCGTGATGGCCGTCGTCTGCGCTGCGAGCCTGTGAGCGAACTGGCAGGTAATACCGGCGGGAAGAAGATCGAGATATGATTGCCGTTACGCTCTCCCTCCTGATCGCCACGCACCCCGTGGCGGAAACGACACGCTCGACCTTGGTTGAGGAAAGTCACGTTCACGACTGGGCTGTTGCCGAGGATAGCGACGGGGAGCGCCTGCTGTACGATCGCGCCTTCCAGGCGACCTTCCGGCACGAGGGCGAGACCTATCCGGAAATCCTCGTGCGTTACCAGCTGGCCGATGGCGAATTCACCGACACCCGGCACGCTGTGTCATGCGCGCTACCCGCGCTCGCATCGCTGAAAATATGGTATCGTGAGCCGTCCGGCCCGGCAAGTCCGGAGACAATCCGCATGCCGCAGGTCACTTTCGTGACATATAGCGATCCTGACGAGGGAATGCGTGCGCTGTTCCGGTTTGCATGCGGCGACTACTGGAAATCCGGGGCCGACGAAAGCGGCAGAGAATGAACCGCATTGCCATCTATTGCGGTGCCGCGACGCCTGCCGACCCGCGCTATATCGAACTCGCGCATGAGGTTGGCGGCGAGCTGGCACGGCGCGGGATCGGCGTCGTCTATGGCGGGGGACGTCTGGGCCTGATGGGCGCGCTGGCCGACGGCGCGCTATCCGCAGGCGGCGAGGTGATCGGCGTGATCCCGCATGCGATGGTGGAGCGCGAGTTCGCCAACCATGACTGCACGCAGCTGATCACGGTCGACACCATGCACGAGCGCAAGGCGCGCTTCACCGATCTGGCGGACGGGTTCGTCACCCTGCCGGGCGGGCTCGGCACGATGGACGAGCTATTCGAAGCGCTCAGCTGGGCGCAGATCGGGTACCACGAAAACCCGGTCGGCCTGCTCAACGCTTTCGGCTTTTACGATGATCTGATCGGCTTCGTTAACCGGATGGCGGATACCGGTTTCGTGCGGGCGAGCCATCGTGAAATCCTGCAGATTGCGGATAGTTTGCCGGAACTGCTTGGCAAGCTCGCTTCTTATGTGCCCAATACGCCGATCTATCGCATGAGTGCCGACGAATTGTGACCCAGGCCCGCCCGCTCGTCCCTTCGCGCTTCGTGCGCCCCTCGATCCCCCGCCCCGGTGGCGGGCGCGATCGTGCCGGGCTGGTGCGCCAGTCTTACGAGGCGATTTCCGAAGGATCGCGCAGCTTCGCCTTTGCTTCCAAGCTGTTCGACCGGCCCACGCGCGAACGCGTGTGGATGCTCTATGCCTGGTGCCGCCGCTGCGACGATCTGGCCGATGCGCAGGACATGGGCGGTGAGCTGGGCGACCAGGCGGGGATCGAGGACCGGCTGCAGGCGATCAAGGTGCTGACCCGTCGCGCGCTGGCGGGTGAGCCGACCGCCGATGTCGGCTTCGATGCGCTGAACCAAGTGGCGAACGAGGCGGGCATCACGCTCGACATGGCGAACGAGGTCATCTCCGGCTTCGCAATGGACGCGAACGGCTTCAGCCCGCCGACCGAGAAAGAGATGATGCGCTACTGCTACCACGTGGCGGGCGCAGTCGGCGTGCTGATGGCGCGCGTCATGTTCGCGCCGAACGACAGCTTCATCTACGACCGCGCTTGCGATCTCGGCCTCGCCTTCCAGCTCGCCAATATTGCGCGCGACGTGGTGGAAGATGCACGGGCCGGTCGCTGTTACCTGCCGCACGACTGGCTGGCGGAGCAAGGGCTGGAGCCGGACACGCACGCAGACGAGGAAAACCGCTTCAAGCTTGCGGCAGTAGTCGCGAAACTGGTCGACCGGATGGAACTGTACGAGGAAGCGGCGCGGATCGGCGCGAAGCACCTGCGCTTCCGCCAGCGCTGGGCGGTGCTTTCCGCCGCGCGCATCTATGGTGCCATCGGCCGGAAGGTTCGCGAGCGGGGCCAGCTGGCGTGGGACCACCGTATCTATGTACCCGCGCACGAAAAGCTATGGCACGTCGTCGTCGCCCTGGGGCAGGCCCTGACGAAATACGCGCCCGAGCCCGAGCAGTGGCCGCCCTATAGCCGCGAAGACCTGCGCCCCGTAGCGGGATGGTAGACCTGCGGCGCGCTTGGCGGTAGCGAGCGTGGCATGAGAGGACTCCAGATATTCCCGGCACTGGCCATTGCCGCGCTGGCCACACCCGCCCTGGCGCAGGATGCGCCAATGCTGCCCGCTCCCGAACAGCTTGTGATGCAGGGCGCGGACCGGTTCTTCGCCGCGCTCAAGAGCGCAGACAAGACACGGCTGGCGCGCGAGATGATCGGAGACGGCACGATCTTCGTCCACAATCGGATGGACCCGGACAATCCGCGGGTCGACGTGGTCAAGGTGTCCGACCATCTCGAACGGTGGGCCGGGGACACGGCCGAGGTTTCCGAATTCATGGAATACCAGACCGTGCTCGTCGATGGAGACATGGCACAGGTGTGGGGGCCGTATACCTTCTTCGTCGACAACAAGATCAGCCATTGCGGGGTCAATTCGCTGAGCATGGTGCGCACCGACGATGGATGGAAAGTCGCCAATACCAGCTTCTCGATGGTGCCGCCCGAGGAGTGCGAGGCCATCGGCGCGCCGAGCACGCTGAAGGATATCGTCGAATGATCGCCAAGCTGCTGATTGCAAATCGCGGCGAGATCGCTTGCCGCATCATCCGCACTGCGCGGAGCATGGGGATCGCCACTGTCGCGGTGTATTACGATGCCGATGCCAAGGCGCTGCACGTGCGCAGTGCCGACGAGGCGGTGCATATCGGCCCCTCGCCTGCTGCCGAAAGCTATCTGGTCGGTGAGAAGATCATCGCGGCGGCGAAGCAGACCGGCGCGGAGGCGATCCATCCGGGCTACGGTTTCCTGTCCGAAAATGCGGACTTCGCGCAGGCGGTGCAAGAAGCGGGGCTGATCTGGGTCGGCGCGCCGCCTTCCTCGATCCGCGCGATGGGTCTGAAGGACGCCGCCAAGAAGCTGATGCGCGAGGCGGGCGTGCCCGTCACTCCCGGATATGACGGCGACGACCAGAGCGCCGAGCGGTTGAAGCAGGAAGCCGACGCGATCGGCTATCCGGTCCTCATCAAGGCCGTCGCAGGCGGCGGCGGCAAGGGGATGCGCAAGGTCGATGCGGAGGACGATTTCCTGTCTTCACTCGAATCCTGCCGGCGCGAAGCCAAGGCGAGCTTCGGCAACGACGACGTGATCCTCGAAAAGTGGATCACCTCGCCCCGCCATATCGAAGTGCAGGTATTCGGCGACAGCCACGGCAATGTCGTCCACCTGTTCGAACGCGACTGCTCGCTCCAGCGCCGCCACCAGAAGGTGATCGAGAGATCGGAAG
>NZ_CAXQBM010000018.1:0-5874 GCF_964222115.1 Alteriqipengyuania sp. | reverse complement strand
GGACGATGGCCTCGAAACGATCGCGGCCCTGCGCGAAGAGTGCAACATAGACCTGCCCGCAATCCTGATGGGGGGTAACGTGTCAGGCGCTGTGGAGCGGGCGACGCGGGAGGGCATCATCTGCCTCAACAAGCCGGTCGATCCGCAGGATATTCGCCTGATCCTGGAGGGTGGGTGCGACGCGATGCCCGAGCCGGAAGGCAGCTAGCGTGACGATACGGAGTTAGATCACACCCACGGCGCGCGCGGCGCGCACGCAGGATGTCCGCTTGGTCACACGAAACGCGTCGAAAATGACCTTGAGGTGCGACTTTACGGTATTGCTGCTGATCGAAAGCGTGTCCGCGATTTCGGCGTTGGTCGCGCCCCCGGCCAGCAATTGCAGCACCTCCATCTGGCGCGGGGATAGGCTGGGTACCGCGCCCGTATCGCCAGCGAGCTCCACTTGGCGACCGAAATCCCCCACGGCAGTTTCGCCCTCACCGTTTTCGCCAAGCCGGTAGAAGGTTCTTCCGGCCAAGGCCTCGCTGATCGCCTTGAATAGTACGGCGTCGTCTTCCGACTTGTGGACGAAACCGACCACGCCGAGCTTGCGCATCTCGGAGATCGGGGGGGCAGTGTTGATGCCCGACAGGATCAGCACTGGGATCGCGTGCGACCGGCGGATCGCGTCGACAAATGCGAGGCCATTCATCCGGCTCATGATGAGATCGCAGACGATCAGATCGTAGGCCACGCCGCTTTCCAGCTGCTCGATCAGTTCCAGCGGGCATTCGTAGGGTGCCACCCTCAGCCCCTGGCCCTGTCGTTCGAGCATCATGGTGAGACCGGTCAGGAACATCCGGTGATCGTCCACAATCGCAATCGACTGGGGATCGGCAAGGCCGTGTCCGTTGGCGGTTGGTGGCTTCACGATTGTCAGTGCCCCGATCGGGAAGGACTCGCTCCCCGACCGTCGGGAATGTCCTCCATTTCACACTTGGACCACGCGATCATGCGGAAGAATATACGGATGTAAAGCTGCTGGGCGATGACGCTTTGCAAGCTGCGTCACCTTATTCCGGCAAGTTTACCCTCAAGCGATTGTTCCTCAACGCCTTTATCTGCGGGATATTATCAAGGCGCGAGCTCTGACCAGTTCGATCATCTCTCCTGAATGCTGAAGAGATGGTGGGCGCGGCAAGGATTGAACTTGCGACCCCACCCGTGTGAAGGGTGTGCTCTACCACTGAGCTACGCGCCCGGCACGCCATTGCTCGGAATGGGCCGAGGCGCGCCTTTGCCAATCCAGACCGATCAGTGCAAGCGCTTTAATCGACCCGTTCAGTCGGCAAGGGCGCGGACCATCGCCGCGAACCAGCCATCGCTGCTGCCCGTGCGCGGTTGGCGCACGGCTGCAGGCTGTTCGGGGCAGCCGAGGCAATAGGCACGCATGCCGGGCGCTTCGATCAGGCGCTGCATATCGCGTGCGATGCGGGCGGGCGTTTCGGCCTGCCGGCGAGCCGTCACCGCGAACAGGTCGCCCCCCGCATTCCGCGCATCGTCGCCGATGAGAATCTGGCTCAGCAGCGTCTGGAATTCGTCTTCCCCGCTGCCAAGGAAGCTGGCGTGCCAGTCGCCTTCTTCCAGCTCTGCCTGTCCGGCCACCCATGCCAGCGCGTCGTCGAGATCGCCGAACTGGTCGACGAGCCCGTTCTGGCGAGCGGTTCCACCGTCCCACACGCGACCCTGGCCGATTTCGTCGATCTGGGCGGTGGTTTTCTTGCGGGACTGCGCGACAAGACGGAGAAAACGATCATAGCCGTTTTCGATCGAGGCTTGCAGGATCTGCTCGGTCTCCGGATTGAACCCGGCGACAAAATCGGGCTGGCCGGAAAGCGGCGTCGTGGCGACGCCATCGGCGCTCACCCCCCAGTCGTCGGCCAGGCGTTCGAAGGTCGGCAGCACGGCGAAGATGCCGATGGAGCCGGTGATGGTCTCGGGCTCGGCAAAGATGCGGTCCGCCGGGGTCGAGACCCAGTAGCCGCCGCTCGCCGCGACATTGGCCATGCTGACCGCCACCGGGATATCCATCGCCTTGTGCCGCAGGATCGCTTCGCGAATCGCTTCCGATGCGAGCACGGAGCCGCCCGGTGAATCCACCCGCACGACGAGGCCCTTCAGATTGTCGTCGAGCGCATCATCGAGCAGCTTGGCGATCCGGTCGCCACCGGCGGTGCCGGGTCCTGCTTCGCCATCGACGATCTCGCCTGCGATGGTCACTACGCCGATCGCGTCGCCATCATGGTCGAACGGGTTGTCCGCCAGCCACGTCGCCAGGTCGGTCTGCGCGAAGGCGCCGGGGGCCTTGTTGCCCTTGTCCTCACCCGCGATCTTGGCGACCCGCTCGCCAAAGGCGGTCCAGCTGCCAAGCTGGTCGACGATCCCTGCCGACTTGGCCGCTGCGGCAATATCGCCATCGGCAGAGGCGATCCATTGCGCCGGAGTTTGCGAAACGCGGTCGATATCGATCTTGGGCCGCGCCTTCTTCACGCGCGCCTGCCACTCGCTCCACAATTCGCCGTAGAGCGCCTGGGCGTTCTCGCGCGCAGGGCCCGACATCGAATTGCCGAGATAGGGCTCCACCGCGGATTTGTAGGTACCGACCTTGTAGACGCGCGCATTGACGCCCAGCTTGTCGAGCAGTTCGCCGTAATACAGGCGGTTGCCGCCAGGGCCCGCGATCAGCGCACCGCCGAGCGGATCGAGCCAGACTTCGCTGGCATGCGCTGCGAGCCGGATGCCGTCATCGGTATAGGCTGTGCCGTAAGTGAGCACCGGCTTGTCCGCCGCCTTCACCGTGTCCAGCGCCTCGCCGACTTCGCGCAGGTGCACGGCGCCCGCGCCGAGGAATGTACGCAGGTCGAGCACGACCGCCTTGATCCGGTCGTCATCGGCTGCGGTTTCAAGGGCGTGGACCACTTCCTGCACATCGTGCTCCCCGGTCGGGGCCTGACCGGAGAACAGCGTAGCGAAGGGATCGATGGGAGATTTCTCCTCGACGATAAAGCCATCGAGATTGAGAACCAGCGCGCCTTCCTTGACCGCTGCGGGGTTGGGCCGGGCGGTGAGTATGGCGAACAGCAGTGCGAAGAACAGCAGCAGGAAAACCAGCGACAGGCCGTCCTTGATCGCTACCAGCAGTTTCCAGACGTTTTTCGCAAATTCCATCGACATGCCCCTTGTCGTTCATTGGTCGCTCGGGCCAATTTTCGGCCCACGAGACTCACCTTTCCACGCCTAACGATGCAATCGCGACCCTGCCAGCCGAATGTGCTTGAGCGGTCAACATGGCTCGACTAGGGACATGGCTTTAATGGCATCAGCAGGTCCCCCTTCCGGCTCCTCTCGCTTCCCCGCGGGCGGACACGCCTTTCCGCACCCCAGCCTGACGGGCATCGCCCAGCTCGAACGGCACGAGATTCTCTACCTGCTTCACGAGGCGGAACAGTGGGTCGAGTTCAATCGCCAGCCGGACAAGCATTGCGACTTGCTGGCGGGGATGACGATCATCAACGCCTTCTTCGAAAACTCCACCCGCACGCTGCTCAGCTTCGAGATCGCGGGCAAAAGACTGGGCGCGGACGTTGTGAACATGCACGCCGCGCAGTCGAGCGTGAAGAAGGGCGAGACCCTGCTCGATACCGCGATCACGCTGAATGCGATGCGCGCCGATGCCATCGTCATTCGCCACGGCTCCAGCGGCGCGGTCGACCTGATCGACGGGAAGGTGGACTGCCCGGTGCTAAACGCGGGCGACGGGAGCCATGAGCATCCCACACAAGGCCTTCTCGATGCGCTGGCGCTGCGCCATGCGCTGGACGAGCGGGGCGAGGGTGCGGAGGATTTCACCGGCCTCACCGTCACGATCTGCGGCGATATCGCCCACAGCCGCGTCGCACGCTCGAACATTTTGTGCCTGCAAGCGCTGGGGGCAAGCGTGCGGGTCTGCGCGCCACCTGCACTGATGCCTGCGGGGATCGAGATGATGGGTGCGGAGCCCTTCGTCGATTTCGATGCCGCACTGGAAGGTGCGGACGTGGTGATGATGCTGCGCCTCCAGGCCGAACGGATGAGCGGGCAGTTCATCCCCTCCAAGCGCGAGTACCACCATCTCTATGGCCTGACGCAGGAGCGATTGCAGCGCGCTGCGCCCGATGCGCTGGTGATGCATCCCGGCCCGATGAACCGGGGGGTAGAGATCGACAGCGATGTGGCCGATATGCTCGACCGCTCGATCATCACCCGGCAGGTGGAAATGGGCGTGGCGGTGCGGATGGCGTGCCTCGACGTGCTGACCCGCCGCGCGCGTGGGCTACCAGGCTGGGAAGGTCCACTGGGACGGGGCCAGTGGCAGTGAGGGCGCAGCGATGAAGCAGGGCAGGCCGATCTCCATCGTCAACGGGCGGGTCGTTACGCCCGACGGGATCGTGGAAGGGGTGGTGCGGATCGTCGAGAGTGCGATCGCGCAGGTCGGCGCGGGCAATGCGCAATCCGATGACGAGGTGATCGATGCGAGAGGGGCGCTGGTGGTGCCGGGCCTCGTCGATTTCGGCGTGTTCGCAGTGGACAAGCCCGCGTTCCATTTCGGCGGGATCACGCGCGCGGCGCTGATGCCCGACCAGTCCCCGCCGCTCGATCTGCCGAGCCGGGTCAATTACATCGCCAAGAGCGGGAAGCCCGATTTCTGGGTCCATCCGCTCGCCGCTGCGACCCGCGCGCTGGAAGGGCGCGAACTGGCCGAGGTTGCGCTGATGCGCGAAGCGGGCGGCCGCGGCATCGCGACAGGGCGGCAGTGGATTGCTGACAGCGGCGTGATGCTGCGCGTGCTGCGCTATGCCGCGATGCTCGATCTGGTGGTGGTCTCCCATGCGGAGGATAGCGGGCTGGTCGGCTCGGCAGTCGCCACGGCGGGCGAGATGGCCACACGGCTCGGCCTGCCGAGTGCGCCGCCGCAAGCCGAAGCCCTTGCGGTGGCACGCGACATCGCGCTGGCCGAGATGGCCGGTGCGCATATCCATTTCCGTCAGGTGACGACCTCCGCCGCGCTCGATCTGGTACGCGCCGCAAAGGCCGAGGGGCTGCGGGTCAGCGCCGGGGTAACCCCTGCGCATTTCATGCTGTCGGACCTTGCGATCGGGGATTTCCGCACTTTCGGACGCCTGTCCCCTCCCTTGCGCAGCGAACAGGATCGCCACGCGGTGATCGCGGCCATCGCCGACGGGACGATCGACGTGATCTCGAGCGGGCACGACCCGCGCGGGCCGGAGGACAAGCGGCTGCCCTTCAGCGACGCCGAACCGGGGATGGCGGGAGCAGAAACACTGTTCTCCACCACGCTCACGCTGGTGCGCGACGAGGTGATCGACATGGCCCGCGCATTCGACCTGCTGGCAGGGGCTCCGGCGCGTCTGCTTGGCGTGGAAGCGGGGGCGATCCGCGAAGGCTACGAAGGCGATTTCGCGCTGGTCGATCCGGAAAAGCCGTGGGTGGTCGACCGGCGCAAGATGGCCGCGACCGCCGACAATACGCCGTTCGACGGCCAGCCCATGCAGGGCCGGGTTCTGGGGCTATGGAAGGGCGGCGTCAGGGTCGACTGACGTGTGCGCTCGGCTAAAGCCGTTCGTCCTGAGCTTGTCGAAGGGCGAACACAGCGCGCCGTTCGCGGTTCGACAGGCTCACCACGAACGGTCCGAGAAGGAGGTGCCTGTCTATCGGCTGGCGACGCGACGCCCGGAGTCGAGCGTTCCGGGCAGCGGCCTGCTTTCGTCCCATGCAATGCAGCCCTGGCCCTTGGCCTTCACCGCAGAGCATACTGCGCGTGCGCTGGACGCG